>JABMML010000071.1 GCA_013205585.1 Chitinophagaceae bacterium
AACCCTCGAACGGTCCTAATTCAAGCCGCCCCAATGCTAGCTTAGTTACCAACGACGGCGCCTTCCCATGGGTAAATAATGGAAATGATGGAATTAGAAATTCAAACACTTCAAAAAAGAATGGTAAACAAGGAATGTTTACAGCCAACTTTAAAAACGGAAGTGGAGACTATATGGGTATGGTGGGTTATGCAAATGATGGCGCAGGCTTTCCTGGTAAAGTAAATACCTTTTTACAAAACAGCATGGGCCTTTATAATATTAGTGGTAATGTAAACGAGTGGGTAGCGGATATTTACCGACCTATGAATAATGTAGACATGGATGATATTAATCCTTATCGTGGTAATAATGCTTTAGATGGAGATGATGGTAATGTTTCAAGCTATGAAACTGGAGGCAATACTTTAATCTCTAATAAATCAAGAGTATATAAAGGAGGTAGCTGGAAAGACCGTCCTTATTGGTTAAACCCTGGCACTAGAAGATTTCTAGACCAAGATAAATCTAATAGCAGCATTGGTTTCAGATGTGCTATTTCTGCTTTTGGTATAGACAGCCCTGGCGCTGAGATTGACAAGAAACCTTGGTGGAAAAGAATATTTTAAATTAATACTTAGATGAAACTACGCATTGGATCTGGCATCGATTTTCATCAATTAGTAGAAGGCCGTGACCTATTCATTGGCGGTATTAAAATTCCACATACAAAAGGCGCTTTAGGACATAGCGATGCAGATGTTTTATTACATGCTATTTGTGATGCTTTATTAGGTGCTTTAAGCTTAGGCGATATTGGCACACATTTTCCTGACACCGATGCTGCTTATAAAAATATTGATAGTAAAATTTTACTTCAAAAAACTTACGACTTAATTACTGCAAAGGGTTATCAAATAGTAAACATAGATGCCACTTTATGTTTAGAAGCACCAAAAATTAAACCCTATGTAATTGCCATGCAGCAGTGTATTGCTAGCATATTACATATTGGAGATAAAGATATTTCTATTAAAGCTACCACTACTGAAACAATGGGTTTCACCGGTAGAGAAGAAGGCTTAGTAGCCATGGCTACTTGTTTATTAACTGAAGTTAATAGTTAAATCTGCTACCTTATGAAGCAGTTTAGCACAACTAGTTCTCCCCTTTCAACTGCCGATTTATATGAAATATATAAGTCATATTCACAAGTACAAACCGATACACGTCAATTAAAAAAAGGCGATCTATACTTTGCACTCAAAGGACCCAATTTTAATGGAAATGAATTTGCACTTCAAGCATTAGAACAAGGTGCCACTTATGCCATTGTGGATGAACAAGTAAACGCTAGCGCGCATTTACAAGAGCGAATTATATATGTAGCAGATGTTTTAAGTTCTTTGCAAGCCCTTTCGAAATTTCACCGCGAACAATTTAATATCCCCTTTATTGCCATTACAGGTAGCAATGGAAAAACAACTACTAAAGAATTGGTGGCGGCTGTATTAGGCAGTCATTATACAATTTATACTACGAAAGGAAATTTAAATAATCATATTGGCGTTCCCCTTACCCTACTAAGCATAAAGCAAGACGCTCAATTTGCCATTATTGAAATGGGCGCGAATCATTTAAAAGAAATTGAATCTTATTGTAGTTATACTTTACCTACGCATGGACTTATTAATAATTGCGGCAAAGCGCATTTAGAAGGCTTTGGTGGAGAAGAAGGTGTGAGAAAAGGCAAAGGAGAATTGTATGATTATTTAAAAATACATAATGGCACCGCTTTTATAAATAGCGATTTAGATTATTTAGTAAAAATGAGCCAAGGTATTGAAATAGTCATTAGCTATGGTACCAATAGCGGCCAACTGCAAGCAAAAGTATTCGAGGTAGTTACTGGACAAAGTACTAATGATTTTTTAGCATTAGAAATTACAGCTTCAACCAATGCAGCTTTATTAAATAAAGTCATCAAGACTCAATTAGTAGGATCTTATAATTTACCCAATGTACTAGCCGCTATTAGCATTGGCCTATCATTTGAAGTACCTGTAGCAAAAATAATGACTGCCATTGAAAACTACATGCCTACCAATAGCCGCTCACAATTAATAGAGTGGAAAAATAATAAAGTTATACTTGACGCTTATAACGCTAACCCTAGTAGTATGCAATTAGCCATTGAAAATTTTGCAAAAATAGATACTGCTAAAAAAATACTTTGCATAGGGGGTATGAGAGAATTAGGTAAAGAAAGCCAAGCTGAACATCAAGCCTTGATTGAGCAAATTAAAGCTGCTCATTTTGAAAAAGTTATTTTAGTAGGTAAGGAATTTGAAAACTGTCAACATGCATTTACTTATTTTGAAAATAGTGCCTTAGCCAAAAACTGGCTGGACCAAGAAAACTTCACTAACCATTTCTTTTTAATCAAGGGCTCTAGAGGCATTCAAATGGAAAAAATGATTGGTATTGATTAAGCATTACGCTTATATGAATTTAAAAGCCCGATTAGCATCAGTTTTAGTTTTATTCTAAAACTTATTTTATATTCGATACCTTTGCGGCATGGCTACTAACTATTTATGGAGTACGATTAATAATCGTTGTCCAAGATGCAGAGAAGGAAAACTTTTTGTTTCTAGTAATCTTTATAATTTATCTTCTATCACTACCATGAACGAAAAATGTCCTGTTTGCGGACAGCCCACAGAAATTGAAGTTGGGTTTTATTACGGTACAGGCTATGTGAGTTATGCATTAACGGTTGCCTACTTCGTTTCAACCTTTGTAGCATGGAAGGTACTCATTGGAATGACTTTTGATTTAGACGATAATAGAATTTTTTATTGGATGGGTACAGCTATAGTAACACTCCTATTTATGCAGCCCTTACTAATGCGCTTATCAAGGTCTATTTGGTTGGGCTGGTTTGTTTCCTATAATAAGAACTGGAAAAACGAACCATTGGAATACAATGAGCGCATGGGTCATAATAGAAAAGAGCATTAATATTCGATCCGCTCCGCTACAATTTAATATTTAAAACTGTCAAAGCATAGAAACATTTCTATGCTATTTTTTATTAAACTATTTTAAGAAATTTTTAATTATGATTTTATTTCAAAAAATAAATCTAATATTAATTATGAAATGAAAATAATGTTGTTGTCATTTACATTGTTCATCAATTCAAAAGATTATAAAATTTAATGCATGAAAAAAATAAGTACAGTTTTTATTTTATTTATTATTATTTGCTTTAGTGGTTGTAATATGAAAAATAATATAGCATTAAATGGCAAAGATTTGCATGTTAGTAAATTGGAAATATTGAAAGCGACTAAAGTGGTCAGTCAACATTCTGATACAAGCAATAAAGAACAACTAACAGGTGATTTTAGATATGATTACTTGTTTAAATAAGAATTTGGTACCAAAAGGGTTTTTCAATTACCCTGACTGCGGCCGCGGTTAAATAATTAGACGTTGGTAGGAAACGTTACTACTTCGGGACTTGTTAACAGCCGAGTAAGTATTTACAAACATGGAAACTTTCAGATAAGAAATAAAAATCCGCTGCAATTACTACACGGCGATTAATGGGGTATGAAAACAACAATTTTATTTTATGAAAAAAATGAAGAATTATTTTCTTGTTATGATGGTTTCATTGATGATGATTATGCCTGCTTTGACTGGAACTAACGCAACATACGCAAAAAGTAATGTAACCTTAGCATATGCTGATTTTGATTGGCTCGCAGCAGCTGGAGCTGTTCAAGGATTATTCGAGGCAATTGAGGGATTGTTTTGTCCAGATACACCTCAAAATAGGTGTAAAGGAGGTGTTTGTCAGTCAGGTGCTTGTATTAGTTTTAGAACAGCATGTGGCACAAATGGTTCATCTTGTGGTGAACAAGAAAGTTAATAATAAATACACCTATTATGATCATCCCTTATAAAAGGATGATCATAATATATATAAAATGATATGAAACATATAGAAAGAATATTGTTTACTACAATTATTTTAATTCAATTAACAAGTTGTGGGATCGAAAAAAATATTGTACCTCATAATGAAGTTGAATGGTATATAGAAAAAGGCGTTATTAAAGATTATAAAACATTAAAATTTAAGCAAAGTTTAAATTCATTACAAGATTTTAATAATTCTGGTAATAATAATTATTTTATAATCGATTCAAATATTATTGTGTATGATAACCTTTTTCATACAATAACAATATTTGATTATTCAGGAAAGATAATTAAACAAAATGGAGGTATAGAAAAAACAATAGATTACAATAAATTTACTAGACCCTATTCATTTTCTAATTACTCAAATGGTTATGTATCAATTTTCGGTAGAGAATATACATTATTAAGTAATGATTTAGAAATTAAATCAATCAATAAAATAAAATTTCTAGGGGGTGAAAAATTAAAATCAATGTTATCAGTTCCAAATGCAAATAATATGACAGCATATGAACTAAATGAACGTTATAAGAGTTTTTATCAAATTTCAGAAAATGAGATTATAGTATCAATTGAATCTGAAGCTCCTTCATTTAACCCCTATAATACATTACAATATTTTCTAAAATCAAGACCTTTTGGAATATTTAATATTGAAAAAGGAACACTTGCCCCAGTTCCAATTACAAGAAGTTCGCTATATAAAGATAAATGTTGCTTAACTGTTCAAGATGCATCCTATATTGTAAAAAAAGATTCACTATTTTATATTCAATTCGCTGCCGATTCTTTAATATATGTGTATAATAAAGATTTTATACAAAAATATGCATTTGGTAATTCAGGTAAATTTTTACAAAATAAAATATATAATGACGGATTAGATATCGCATTCGATCAAGAAAAATATTTGACCCTTGAAAAAAAGGCTAATTCAATTGAAGCATTATTTATATTTAAAAAAGAATTTATTTGTAGAATTATTAATAATAATTCAAGCAAAGAAAAATATCTACAAATATATAAAGGGGTTAATCTTATTTATGAAAAAGAGATTCCATTTACTTTCAAATTTATAGGAACAATTAATACCAGTATTGTGGGTTTAGTATATGATAATGAAAACAAAAATAAAATATGTATACTAAGTCAATATTGATATTCTTTATTTGCTCTATAATCTATATGGAAAGTAAAGCTCAAGTCGAGAAAAAAATTCAAGGTACAATTATTAATGGTATAACAAGTTTACCAATAGAAGGAGTATTTCTTAAATCAAAAAACAATGAATCAAATGCCATTACTGATAATGAAGGTTATTTTTCAATGCTTTTGATAAACAACTCATCAAGTAATGATAGTATTATAATTAATGCACTTGGTTATAAAAGTATTAAAATTCCTATTTTAATATTAAATAAAGAACCAATCAAACTATACGAAGACATAGTGACTTTGCCAGAAGTTATTGTTCAATCTTTATTCAATTGGGATAATTTTGTAAAAAAAATTAAATTAGATTTTGCAAAATTACCATTTGAATCAGAAATTCAAAAAATCGTTTCAATAAAAATAGATTCAAAATTGCCAAAAGAATACTTACTTAAAGGTTATGCACATGATGAAGGGCTTACTAAAGAAGGTTTAAGAGGTAATATAAGAGGCAAATCGCTTAGTTATGGTGTATTTTTTAATAAATTTTCAGATATAGTTTCATTCATAAATTATAATGGATCGGAATTTCCACTAGCTTTTACAGATTTTGAAAGAGGTGAATTTTATTGGTTATTACTTATGTTCAATTCTAATTCCCCATATGCTGATTGTAAAATTAAAGATGTGACTACATTAGGTGGAGATAGTATTTATGTAATTAATTATAAACCCAAAATTGATGAGTCGAAAAACCAAATTAATAAAATAAATCGACGTATTAACCGGCAAAATATTGGAAATATCCATTATTTATCCTTAGATAAAACATTTTATATTCGAAAAAAAGATTTCACCATAATACAAATCGATTTTAAACAAAGAAATGAAATTTCTAATGCTGATACTAGTGCTAATATCAAGAATATTCGTGGAATAAGCGGTTCGGTAAAATTTGAATATTTTAATGGCACGCCTCACCCTGTTTTTTTGAATGAGAAGTATATTTATGAAGATAAATATGGAAATATAATTGAAAGAGAAGATAAAGTTTACTACTCTAATATACAAATGATTAGACTTAGTGAAACTGAACTAAAAAAGAAATATCAATTAGCTAAAATTTTTCAAACTTACCCAAGACGTCAATTTAATAATATATATAGCGAAAAAATAGGCCCATTTTACTATACTCCAACAATAAAATAAAAATCTATGAAAATATTTTTCCAAATAATACTAATTTTAAATATAAGTTTTATAAATTATTTAGATAATGTTAAATTACCAAAAGGTGCTATAGAAATAAAAAATAACTCTGTAAAAATTGGTGATTTAAAACAAGGTAAAATTGCTACAGTGAATTTTGAATTAAAAAATATATCAAAAAATACTATACAAATCTTTTCAGTATCTAGTACTTGTGGCTGCACTATTGTAGAATACCCAAAGCAAATAATTGCAAATCAAAAAATATTAATTAAAGCGACATTTAATAGTTCAGGATTCATTGGGCCAGTTAAGAAAGAACTTGTATTGATTACTAATGATGCATTAAAGTATTATAAAATGGAACTTTCTGCTAGAGTAATAAAATAATTTATTATGGAAAATTATTTTATCCCTTTTTTCTTGACAATTATTTATTTTAGATTTAAAGAATTGAGAAAAGCTATTAAGATTAAACAAAATGTGTTAATGGAAGTCTTATTAACGGTTTTAATCATAACCTTATCAGTATTACTCTATTTGTTTATGAAAAAAATTTAAAATAAATAATTGGGATAGGCGGCTGCGTTGCACTTCGCCGTCATCCCAGAATTGCTCTTTTACCAAAGCCTTTCAAATAAACGCTAAGCGTTTATTTGGCTTTTTTCACACGCCCATGCTTACAAGAGCGAGCTCTTGACGCCTGACCGCATGAAAAAAGCCTATCGCTTTCGTGATAGGCTTTGCAGAGAGGAAGGGATTCGAACCCTCGATACGTTGCCGTATACACGCTTTCCAAGCGTGCGCCTTCGACCACTCGGCCACCTCTCTAAATTTTATGTATTTAAATATAACTCTATTAAACCTGCAGGAGTCTCAACAATAATTTTACTGTTTTCT
>JABMML010000072.1 GCA_013205585.1 Chitinophagaceae bacterium
CCGCTGTAGGTATAGAAATTGAAAATTGGGATCCCAATAGACAGTGGTTTCAGTATGTATAAATAAATTCCCTATTAAAATTTTTATATTATTAAATTATTTTATGAAAGGTATTTTTCTTGCTGGATGCCTCCTTATTTCTACTACACTACTCTTTGGTCAAAACAAGGGTAATATATCAGGTTGGGTGGTTGATAAAAATACCCAGTTCCCTATTACAGGAGTATCTGTAAAGGTCTTAAATACACCCTATTCAACAGTTACAGATAGTAATGGTAAATATGCTATAAAATCCATTCCTACTGGCCAATACCAAATAAGATTTATTTCAATTGGTTCTTATCCCCTAACCTTATTTAATGTGATAGTTAGTTCTGGTTATGAAGTAAATAACACCATAGAACTAATTCCTGAGTCTTTTCAATTGGCAGAAGTAAGAGTGGGTGGTAATAGAAAAACAGTAAGAGCTGCTAGTTTAGAAACTCCTTTAAGTGTTCAAAGATTAACTTCAGAAGAGATTAAATCTAGTCCAGGAAGTAATTTTGATATTTCTAAAGTGGTACAGTCTTTGCCAGGGGTTACCGGTTCTGCTTCAACAGGTGCCGGTTTTAGAAATGATATTATTGTAAGAGGTGGCGCCCCTAATGAAAACGTCTTTTATTTAGACGGCATAGAAATACCCGTTATTAATCATTTTAGTACGCAAGGCAGTGCGGGTGGTCCACAAGGTATATTGAATGTATCTTTTATAGATGAGGTTAAATTATCCTCTTCTGCTTTTGATGCAAAATTTGATAATGCCCTTTCTTCTGTATTTGAGTTTAAACAAAAAAGAGGAAATACAGAAAAATTACAAGGAAATATAAGAATGGGTGCCACTGAAGTTGCCAGTACTTTTGAAGGCCCTTTATCAAAAAATGGAAAAACTACTTTTTTAGTTTCTGCAAGACGTAGTTATTTACAATATTTATTTCATGTATTAGACTTGCCTATTCGACCTAATTTCTGGGACTATCAGTTTAAGGTAACCCATACTATCGATTCTAAAACTACTTTAACCTTTCTTGGTGTGGGCGCTATTGATAAATTTAAATTTGCAGCACCTAGGAATGCTACCCCTCAAAAAATTTATGCTTTAAACGCTACCCCTTCTATAAATCAATGGAGTTATACCATGGGTGTTACTTTAAAACGATTAATAAAAAAAGGATATTGGAATTTAGCAATAAGTAAGAGTAATTTATATAATGTAAATGAGAAATATGAGGATAACTTAAATCCTGATAAAGGAGAAAAAACTTTTGATTATACCTCTAATGATATTGTCAATAATTTAAGATGGGATATATCTAAAAGCTTATTGGGTATTAAATTCACCACTGGATTTAATATTGCAGACATTAACTATGATAATAGCACTTATCAAGTCTTGAAATACAATAATCTATTCCCTAATAATGCCACTCCCACCTTGGGAACTAAAATATATATTAATTATAATTCTAGTTTTAATTATAAAAAGTATGGTGCTTTTTTCCAGATGGGTAAAAGAGCCTTTAATAATAGATTAGGTATTAGTGCAGGTATTAGAAAAGATGGCAATACTTTTACCAATACAGGTAATCAAATTATGCGTCAAATTTCTCCTAGAATTGGCCTTAGCTTGGTTTTAACCGATCAACTTACCTGGAATGCCTCTGTAGGAAAGTACTTTAAATTAGCGCCCAATACAGCTTTAGGTTTTAAAGATGCTTCAGGAAATTATTTAAATAGAGATGCGAATTATATAGGAAGCTTCCATTATGTAACAGGTTTTGAATATCTACAATCAGAGTCTACTCGCTTTACTGCAGAAGTTTTTTATAAAAAATATACAGGCGTACCCATTAGTAATGAAAAAGGAATTAGTTTATCTAATTTAGGCGCTGACTTTAATATTTTAGGCAATGAAGACATCTCTACAATTGGCATTGGAAGAAGCTATGGATATGAGTTATTTGCCCAACAAAAATTAACCAAACGTTTTTTTGGTGTAGCTAGTTATAGTTTTTTCAGAACTGCTTATACCGATATTCAAGGAAAATATAGTCCTAGTTCATGGGAAAATATTCACTTAGTGAGTTTAATAGGTGGTTATAAGTTTAATAGAAACTGGGAATTAGGCATTAAATTCAGATACCAAGGTGGAGCCCCATATACCCCTTATGATATGAATTTAAGTAAATTAAATTTTGCCACCTTAGGCACAGGCTTATTTGACTACTCAAAATTAAATACATTACGAAGTAGAGCTTTTCATTCAAGCGATTTTAGATTAGATAAAAAATATAACTACAAAAAAACGACTTTTGATTTTTATATTGATATCACAAATTGGTATGGTGCTAAAACCGTATCTCCACCTTTCTATATTTTTGGTTATGAAGCGAATGGCAGTTTTAAAACAACCGATGGCTTAGCTCTTAAAAAAGATGGATCAAATGGCGAACCATCTTTATACGAAAACAATACCATCTTCATAACACCTACAGTGGGCTTTATATTCGAGTTCTAATTCATTTTTATTTGCGCAGTGCGGTGTTGTTTCACTATCCTTCTCATTTGTATTAGAACAGAGATTATAATGCATAGTATGCCTGCATAAAAACTAAGGCCTAGTTGTTTTTGTTCTTTAAATAAAATAAAGGCTAAA
>JABMML010000073.1 GCA_013205585.1 Chitinophagaceae bacterium
AAATGGATGAGGTTATTTTTGAAGAGTTCAAAGGAACAGGTAATATGGAATTAGTATTAGATCGTCGTTTAGCAAACAAGCGTATTTTCCCAGCTATTGATTTAGTAGGATCAAGCACGCGTCGTGACGACTTATTATTAGACAAAGAAGTATTAGGTAGAATGAATATTCTTCGCTTATTCATAAATGATATGAATAACGACGAGGCAATGAATGAATTATTAAAACGCATGCGAGGCACTAAAGACAACGAAGAGTTTTTAGCCAGCATGAATAGATAGTTCGGTCTTATGCTCTTTTTTTAGAGGGCTGTTTTGCCAATTTTATTGACTTAAGCTCTGTGCCCATATCTTTAATCGCCTTTTCTAACTTAGTAAGCTTTTCCAGGGTTGGAAATTTATTGCCCATCCTGTATTGACGCATCATGATTCGGCTAATGCCAGCCCTATCCGCTACAACCGATGCGTTTAAAAAGCTTTTGTCTTGAAAGAGGCCGGAAATATCATATTGAATTTCAAAAGCAAATTTATCCTCTTTTAGTTGATGGAAGTTTATTAAAAGCTTCTTCATTTTTGTTTCTACTTGCAATACTGTTTTTCCAGAATCTACTAATAAATTATCTTCATAAAGAACCCTGCCCCATAGTGGTCCCTTGCCTTCGGTATCAATGATTAAGATTATCTTTTTTTTCATTTTATTTATTTTTAATCCCCGCCTGTTTAAATATACTTTTTAACGTGCTAGGGTTTATTTCGTCTTTGCCATGAAAGGGTACCGTTACTTTGCCCTTTTTAAATTCGTGAATATATTGTCTATGGCTTCCTTTTTGATTTTTAATAATCCAGCCATCTTTTATTAATATCTGTTGAATTTGTTTTGCATTCATTCACACTGTCTTTATAAAGGTAACAAAATTGTTACCAATAGAATTACATTTTTTAAATGCCTGTTTTTCAAGTATAAATACTTGCTTATTGGGGTTGAATTGTATCTAGGAGCTTGGACTGGGACTAGTCCTTAAAGTAATTACTATTCTCTATTTCCTCGCGCACTTTTTCTGGCACTAAATAACGAATCGTTATTCCTTCTTTTCTATTATTGCGAATTAATGTAGCGGATAGTTGTAACAAGGGCGCCTCTAATATTTGTACGCGCGCGCCATATTCATTTGAAATATCAAAGCCATCTCGTTTATATACAATGAACGAATAATTCTTAACCAAGGTTTCAAAGTTTTTCCACTTCGGTAAATTCTGAAAACTATCAGCACCCATAATTACTGAAAATTCATGTTGCGGATATTTTTCTTCTAAATATATAAGTGTGTCAATCGTATAAGAAGGCTTCGGTAAAGAGAATTCAATATCAGATACTTTTAATTGTGTATCCTCTTCAATAGCTAGCTTGGCTAAATGCAGGCGGTCGTATTCATTTAACAAACTGCTTTGGGCTTTCAATGGGTTTTGTGGAGAGACCACTAACCATACTTGTTTTAAATCTGAATGATTGGCTACATAACTTGCCACCATTAAATGGCCATTATGTATAGGATTAAAAGAACCAAAAAATAAACCAATCTTCATTTTATAATGTATTGATTATCAATTACTTGCTTCAATATTAGGATTAATAAAAATACTATCTGCCTCGTTCATTCTAAGGCTTAGTTGATACCCTGCCACAGATATGGATATAGGATCACCCAATGGAGCAATTTGCTCAACAGTAATTAATTCGCCCGGTATACAGCCCATCTCCATTAGCTTCAAAAAGATTTCATCATTTTCAAAAGAATGAATAACGCCAGACTCCCCCATTTTTAACTCAGATAGTTTCTTCATATTAATACTGCAAAGATAGTTTCTGTTTTACATAAATAGTTACGAAATTTGGAGCATTGAAAAACAAAATTTTATGTCAATGAGTATCTCTTTTAATAAGGCCGACAAAAATGCAACACTAGTCAATCGTTTGGCAGTAAAGGCTTTTATTGAAAAGTCATTAAAAAAAGAGGGTTTGGCTATTGAGACGCTTCAATATATATTTTGCTCTGATAAATTTTTACTAGGCATTAATAAATCCTACCTGCAACACGACTATTATACCGACATTTTAAGTTTCGACCTATCTGAAACCAAGGGCAAGTTAATTGGAGAGGTATATATAAGCATTGACCGGGTAAAGGATAATGCCCAAACCCATCAAACATCTTTGAAAGAGGAATTGCTTAGGGTAATTTTCCATGGAGCCCTGCATTTCTGTGGTTACAAGGACAAAAAACCTGCCGATATAAAAAAAATGCGCGCCCAGGAGGATAAATGGTTGAAATCCTACCTAAAGTCTATTGCCTAATTAGGGTTTTAC
>JABMML010000074.1 GCA_013205585.1 Chitinophagaceae bacterium
ATGAAAATCAAGGACTTACGTTAAATCGTGGGTCCTTTTTTCTTTTTGGGTGAGGTTTGCGACCCTTGAAGGGTGTTAGTTAATTTTATTCAAAACATTCTGAGGCTAAAATTGTTAATTATTAAAACAAAAAAGCGCTAAATGTCAACTGAAGTTTCAATAATCTTTCCAAATCAATTATATAAGCAGCATCCTGCTATTCATTCTAACAGAATTGTCTATTTGATAGAGGAATGGCATTTTTTTAACCAATATCAATTTCATAAAGAAAAACTAGTCTTACATAGAGCTAGTATGAAATTTTATGAACAATTTTTAAAAAATCAGGGCTTGCTTGTTCATTATATTGAGTCTATCGAAGCTCAAAATAAAATTGAGTTAGTTCTCGAAAAACTACATTCAAACAATGTCAAACAAATTCATATTGTAGATCCCATTGATAGTAGGTTATTAAAAAAAATTAAATCAAGTTCTAAGAAATATGACATTGAACTAACTATTTATAATTGCCCTAATTTTTTAAATAGTTTAAATGATGTAGACTCTTATTTCTCTAAAAAGAAAACCTATTTTCAAACCGATTTTTATACCTCGCAAAGAAAGTCAAGAAATATTTTACTTGAAAAAGATGGAAAACCTTTGGGTGGAAAGTGGACGTATGATGCAGACAACAGATCCAAGTTTCCTAAAAAAGAAATTGTACCAAAACTGCCTGCAGCCGCTTCCAATAAATTTGTACTTGAAGCTGAAAACTATGTCAAAAAAAATTATCCCAATAATTATGGAGCAGTAAATAAAAATCATTTATTTGCTATTAATTTTATAGATACAGAAAAATGGCTTGAGGCATTTTTGCAAGACCGATTTGAAAAATTTGGAATATATGAAGATGCCATTGTAGTAAAAGAAACTGTTTTGCATCACTCTGTGCTGAGTCCAATGCTCAATATTGGTTTAATTGCTCCTCAACAAATTATAGATCATGCAATAGCCTTTTCAAATAAAAATAATATCCCCTTAAATTCTTTAGAAGGGTTTATTAGACAAATCATGGGATGGCGTGAATTTATTAGAATTGTATACGAGCGAGAAGGTTCAAAACAAAGAACTACGAATTACTGGAAGTTTACTAGAAAAATTCCAGCAAGTTTTTGGAATGGTACCACAGGTATTGCACCTATTGATAGCACTATAAAAAAGGCATTGGAAACTGGCTATTGTCATCACATTGAAAGGCTAATGGTGCTAGGTAATTTTATGCTTTTATGCGAGTTTGATCCAGATGAAGTTTATAAGTGGTTTATGGAAATGTTTATTGACGCTTACGATTGGGTAATGGTTCCCAATGTTTATGGTATGACACAGTTTGCGGATGGGGGGTTAATGACCACTAAACCTTATATAAGTGGTAGTAATTATTTAATGAAGATGAGTGACTATGACAAAGGGGAATGGCAACCAATTTGGGATGGTTTATTTTGGCGATTTATGCATGAGCATAGAATCTTTTTCTTAAGTAATCCAAGAATTGGGATGCTTGTACATACTTTTGATAAAATGAGTTCGGATAAACAGAATACACATTTATCCAACGCCAATAATTTTTTAAATGATTTAGATAATCAAAATAAGCTATGAAAATACAAATAACAGAAACCGATTTAATACAGATGGAGCAACGTAAAAGAGCGCACCTAATAAATAGTGTTGGGGGCTTTAAAAGCATTTGTCTTATAGGAACCGTTGACTTAAAAGGCCAAACCAACTTGGCAATTTTTAGCTCCATTGTGCATATTGGTTCCAATCCGCCTTTAATTAGTTTCATTATGCGACCAGATTCTGTCGAACGCCATACTTTAGCTAATATTTTGGAGATAGGCAGGTATACCATCAACCATTTGAATGAAAGTATTTATAAGCAAGCACACCAAACTTCAGCCAGGTATCCAAAAGAGACTTCAGAGTTTGATGCAACAGGTTTAAGTACTGAATATAAATTTAATTGTAAAGCTCCATTTGTAAAACAAAGTAATATCCAACTTGAAATGGAATTTAAGCAAAGAATTGATTTGACCATTAATAGTACCATTATGATTATCGGTGAAATTAAAAATATTTATTTTCCCAAGGACTGCCTGCAGGAAGATGGCTTTTTAGATATCGAAAAAGCAGGAACTGTAACCTGTTCAGGGCTCGATAGCTATCATTTATCAACAAGTTTAGAGCGTCTACCTTATGCAAAAGTTTAATATTTTATTTCCAACCGACTATAAGTTTATTGTTGAAAAAATAAATGAAATTAATCCGGTTAAATATGCAAAAACAAGAAATTTCTTAAACGGGGATATTACCTATTTGTCGCCCTATATTTCTAGGGGCGTAATATCGACAAAACAAGTAATGGATACCATTTTAAAAAACGGATTTACATTATTTCAAAGTGAGAAATTAATTCAAGAATTGGCTTGGCGTGAATACTATCAAAGGGTATGGCAGGTTAAAAAAGAACAAATTTGGGATGATTTAAAACAAGCTCAACCAGCTATTAGCCATAATGAAATGTTGGCTTCTTTATTAAACTGTAATACGGGTATTCAAATCATTGATGAACAAATTAATCAATTATTTGAAACAGGATATATACATAACCATATAAGAATGTATTTAGCATCAATTGCATGTAATATTGGAAAAGCACATTGGCAAATGCCTGCTAAATGGCTTTACTATCATTTATTGGATGGGGATATTGCGAGCAACAATTGCAGTTGGCAATGGGTGGCTGCTTCATTTTCTTCAAAAAAATATTATTGTAATCAAGAAAATATTAATAAATATACCAATACATATCAAACAGGTACATTTTTAGATAATTCTTATGAAGAAATTTCATTTATGCAAGTGCCTAGTAGTTTAAAACCTACAGCTTCATTAAAATTACAAACAATTTTACCAGACACCAAACTCCCTTCACTAGATTTAACTATACCTACATTAATATACAACTCATACAATTTGGATCCAACTTGGCGTGCAAATGAAAATGTCAATAGGGTATTACTCTTAGAGCCATCTCATTTTAATGTAAACCCCGTGAGTGAGAAGGTAATTCATTTTATACTTGAGCTATCAAAAAACATTCCAGATTTACAAGTATTTGTAGGAGAAATAGCAGCAATTTTAGCAATTTATAAAGAAAGTGAAATGGAGATAAAGGATATAATTATTTCCAAAGAACATCCAGCCTTTGATTACTATCCCGGCATTAGAGACCAACGTGATTGGATGTTTCCAACTGTTTCAGGTTATTACCCCTCCTTTTTTAAATTTTGGCAAAAATGCCAACAATCAATCCAATAAGAACTCAGTTTATAAATTTCACAGCATTCAACAATATGTTAAATATTTTGTTATAATCATATAAAATTGATACTATGACATTTCAAGAACAATTGGACCATTTAATTATAGAAAAAAACACAATACCTGAAGCATTTGTATTGCCAGCACTAATTGATCAAAAAACCTATCTCTCTGATGGTGAATTACTTACTTGGGATGGTCCAACCCATGAAGTTTTTTCACCCATATGCACACAAACGCCCAACGGAATAGAGCGCATTAAAATTGGCTCTTATCCTATCTGTACAGAGAAAGAGGCGAAAATTGCATTAGACGCAGCTTGTGAAGCCTATAATGATGGCAGGGGCGAGTGGCCAACTATGTCCGTTTCGGAGCGCATAAAATGCGTTGAAAATTTTATTACTAAAATGCTTGAACAAAAAGCAATTGTTGTAAAATTACTAATGTGGGAAATTGGTAAAACCTATGCAGACTCAGAAAAAGAATTTGATAGAACTGTTGAATATATTTATGCCACCATTGAAGCGCTAAAGGATATTGATAGAGACTCTTCAAGATTTACAATAGAACAAGGTATTGTGGCGCAAATTAGACGATCACCACTTGGTGTTGTACTATGTATGGGGCCATTTAATTATCCCTTGAATGAAACTTTTACCACATTAATTCCTGCTATTATTATGGGGAATACTTTATTATTCAAGGCGCCTAAACATGGTACTTTATTGCATTATCCAATGCTTGAAGCATTTAAAACATGCTTCCCTAAAGGGGTAGTCAATACTATCTATGGGCGTGGTAATGTAATCATACCTGCATTAATGGAATCTGGAAAAATAAATGTACTTACATTAATAGGATCCAGTAAAGTTGCCAATCAATTAAAAAAATTACATCCAAAAGTAAATCGCTTAAGGGCCATATTAGGATTAGATGCTAAAAACGCAGCCATTATAACCAAGGATGCTGATATAGTACTAGCAGTTAAAGAAACCGTATTAGGTGCACTTTCATTTAATGGACAAAGGTGTACGGCACTTAAAACTATTTTTGTGCATCAATCCATTGCGCATGAATTTATTGAATTGTTAAAAGAGCAGGTTGCAAAATTACAATTTGGATTGCCTTGGGAAAAAGGAGTCACTTTAACACC
>JABMML010000075.1 GCA_013205585.1 Chitinophagaceae bacterium
AAATGCATTACATCGCCATCCTTGACAATATATTCTTTCCCCTCAATTCTTAGTTTTCCATTCTCTCTACAAGCGGCCTCGCTTTTAAATTTAATAAAATCATCAAAAGCAATTACTTCTGCTTTAATGAACCCTTTTTCAAAATCGGTATGAATGACACTGGCTGCTTGTGGGGCTTTCCAGCCTTTGCCAACAGTCCAAGCACGTACTTCTTGTACACCTGCTGTAAAATAGGTTTCTAAGTTTAATAATTTATAAGCCGACTGAATTAAACGGTTTAAAGCAGGTTCAGTCATTTTATATTCATCCATAAACACCGCTCTATCTGCAGGGTCTTCCAGTTCTGCAATCTGTGATTCAATATTATTACACATTACAATTACTTCAGCACCTTCTGCTTTGGCCATTTCCACCAACATAGTTGAGAACTTGTTGCCTGTGTGCATCGAAGCTTCATCTACATTGGCTACATACATCACAGGTTTTTCTGTTAATAAAAAACTATCTGCAATGGCTAGTCTGTCTTCTTTAGATAAGTCCAATGAACGAATACTTTTTCCTTGCTCTAAATGTATTTTACATTTTTGTAAAACTTCTAATTCTACCTTGGCCTTCGGATCGGTTTTAGCCATTTTCTCGCAGCGTTGTATTTTCTTATCAACACTATCTAAATCTTTTAATTGTAATTCTGTTTCAATAATTTCTTTATCGGCAATAGGGTTAATTGCCCCTTCTTCTCTTAATACATTTTCATCTTCAAAACATCTAATCACATGTATCACGGCACTCACTTCTCTAATATTGGCTAAAAACTTATTGCCTAAGCCTTCTCCCTTACTTGCCCCTTTTACTAAACCGGCTATGTCCACAATTTCTAATTGCGTAGGCACAATTCTATTAGGAATAATTAAATCTGCTAATTGTTGCATTCTATTATCGGGTACATCCACTAAACCTATATTGGGTTCGATGGTACAGAATCTATAATTACTTGCCTGCGCTTTTGCACTATTGCTAACTGCATTAAATAAGGTCGATTTTCCTACATTGGGTAATCCCACAATTCCTGCCTGTAAAGCCATAATATCTATTGTTTTAAGAGCGCAAAAATACAATTCTAAACTCAAAAATGACTATATTAGAACCATAAACAATTGAATATGGCCTTGAATATTATTTGGATGGGTTTTTTTGTAATTGCCTTTATAATTGCCCTATGTAAACTTGTTTTTTTAGGAGATACGACCATTTTCAAGTTATTAGCCGATGGTATCTTTGATTCCGCAAAGTCCTCTGTAATCGATGTTGCCTTCCCTTTGGCAGGTACCATGGTCTTTTTTTTAGGTTTAATGAATATTGCTGAAAAAGCAGGGGCTATTCAAAAACTAGCCAAATGGATGAACCCATTTTTAAGTCGTTTATTCCCAGAAGTACCCGCCAATCATCCTGCCATGGGGCAGATGGTCATGAATTTTTCTGCCAATATGTTAGGATTAGATAATGCAGCCACTCCTTTTGGTTTAAAAGCCATGGAGAGCTTACAAAGTTTAAACCCCGAAAAAGAAAAGGCCACCAATGCCCAAATTATGTTTTTGGTTTTACATACTAGTGGGCTTACCATTATTCCTTTAACTATTATATCTTATAGGTTAGCTGCAGGCTCTCAAGATGCAGCTAGTATTTTTATACCCTGCGTTTTAGCCACTATTGGAACTACTTTGGCTTCCATATTAATGGTTGGATTTTATCAAAAATTAAAATGGGATAAGGTTTTAATTAGCTGGTTAATTGGTTTAGTATTAATAATGGTGGGTGTATTATTGGGAGTAAACTCTTTAAGTTCCGCTAATAAAGAAATATTTTCAAAAGTAATAGGCAGCGGATTACTTCTTGTAATTATTGTTGCCATTATAGTAGGAGGTGCTTATAAAAAAGTTTCTGTATTCGATGCCTTTATTGAAGGTGCTAAAAATGGCTTTGAGGTAATTATAAAAATCATACCTTATTTGGTAGCCATGTTAGTAGCAATTCGTGTATTTAGAGATAGCGGTGCCATGAATTATGTTTTAAATGCCATTACTTATTTAATTCAGTTAACAGGAATGAATACAGAATTTATTGGAGCCTTACCGGTGGCCATCATGAAACCACTAAGTGGGAGTGGGGCAAGAGGAATGATGTTAGATATATTTCAAAACCAAGGGCCCGATTCTTTTGTAGGTAAATTAGCATCTATTTTTCAGGGCTCTGCAGATACTACTTTTTATATTATTGCACTATATTTTGGTAGCGTAGGTATTAAGAAAATTAGATACGCTTTATGGGCTGGTATTTTTGCCGATATAATAGGGGTGGTCATTGCCATACTTATTGGCTATATATTTTTTAAGTAATGCCCCAAAAGCTTATTCCGGAACTTACTTACCCTGGCTCATTTTCATGACTTCCTTCCACTCTTTATCTGTAACAGGTTGTACCGATAATCGTCCTAATCTAACCAAGGCCATATTGGCTAAATTGGTATTGGCTTTTACGTCTGCTAATTTCACAGGATGTTTTAATTTTTCCTGAGGCGCAAAATCTACAGCTAACCAAGCGGTTTCTTCAGTAGTAGGGTCTTGATAAGATTCTTTAACCACTTTAGCAATACCTACAATTTCCATGCCTTCATTGCTATGGTACCAAAAGGCTAGGTCGCCTTTTTTCATTGATCTTAAATTATTACGGGCGCCATAATTTCTTACACCATCCCAAAATGTTTTTTTGTCTTTGACAAACTGCTCCCAAGAATATTTAAAAGGTTCTGATTTAATTAACCAATAGGCCATAGTAAAATTTTTTAATATCCACTAGCAAGTACATCTGCTAAGTGAAGTATTTGTACATTATTGCCATTAAATTTTAATCGGCCATCTAAATGCATTAAACAACTTGAATCGGTGCTAATTAAATATTCGGCTTGTGTATTAATTATATTTTCAATTTTTTGATCGGCCATAGAAACACTAATGGTATCATACTTCACCGCAAAGCTTCCTCCAAAACCACAGCAGGTTTCCACTTCATTCATTTCTACTAATTCTAAACCAGCCACTTTCGATAATAATTGTCTTGGCTCTTGTTTAATATTACATTCTCTTAAACCAGCACAACTATCGTGATAAGTAGCCTTGCCTTCAAACTTAGCACCTAAGTCGGTAACATTTAAAATTTTAACCAAGAATTCTGAAAGCTCAAATATTCTATTGCTTACTTTTTTTGCAGGGCTTTGAAAGGCGTTATTCTCGAAAATTTTTCCAAAATTATTTCTTACAAAACCTGTGCAACTTGCACTAGGGCTTACAATATAATCGGCGCCATCAAAGTCTTGTACAAATTTGGTACATACATCTTTAGACTCGCTCCAAAAACCAGCATTAAAAGCGGGTTGACCACAACAGGTTTGCTTTTCGTTGTATTTTACTTTACAACCTGCTTTTTCTAATACTTTAATTGTATTAAAAGCAGCTTCTGGATACAATTGATCCATAAAACAAGGAATAAATAGCTGTACTGTCATTTATCAAAAATAAGAATACTTAGGTAATAATTAAGCTAAAAAAATTAAGGCTGAACCTTTAATCTATTAATGTACTTATCGGCCTGGAAGCCTTTATCTGATTTAGGATATTTAGTCTTAATAGTCGTATAAATTTCAATGGCATCATCGGCCTTACCATTGATTTCTAATAAAGAAGCAGCACGGTATAAATATTCAGAAGAAATACCTTCATCCTCTGGGAAATGACCACCTGCTTTTTTATAGTATTCTATTGCCTCCTCATTGTTTTTTAAATCGGCGTAAGCATCCCCAATTGTTCCATAAGCAATGGCCTGCACTTGCTTAGCAGAAGTAGAGAAGTCCTTTAAATATTCGATAGACTTTTTGTAATCGTTCAAACGGTAATAACTAATACCAGCATAGTAATTAGCTAAATTAGCTGCCTTGGTACCACTGTACTCTTTTATAATATATAATACGCCTTTGTTGGCGCCATCTCCGTTGAGTACATAATTAGAAGAGTCTAAACCAAAATACTTTTCTGCTGTATACATCGTATCGGCTGCTTTAGCTTCTCTAGGATTTTGGTATAATTCTGTATAGCCAAAATAAGCTAATACCACTGCTACTAAAATAGTAACTGTATAGGTTAAAGTTTTTTGATTGTTTTTTACAAAATCTACAAAGGGGTGTTTTTCTTGGTGTAATTCGCTCATATATATTTGTTATAATTAATCTACAATAAAAGGGTAGGATGAATCAATGTATACATCTTTCAATAATTCACTTTCGTCTGGCCATGGACTTTCTTCTGCAAATTTTACGGAAGCTTCCACTATACCTGCAATTTTTTCGTCAATGGCTTTTAGTTCTTCTTCTGTGGCGAACTTATTTTCAATAATAGTGCTATGTACTTTCGTAATAGGGTCTTGATTTTTGTAATCTTCCACCTCGTCTTTAGAACGGTATTTTTGAGGATCCGATACAGAGTGCCCTCTATAACGATAGGTTTTCATTTCTAATAAAGTAGGGCCTTCACCATCACGGGCTCTTTTCACAGCTCTTACCACACTATCATGCACAGCTTCTGCTGTCATACCATCTATTTTGTCAGAAGGCATTTCATACGCATCGGCTAATTTATAAATATCAATAACATTACTTGTTCTTTCAATTGAAGTCCCCATTGCGTAGTTGTTATTCTCGCAAATAAATACCACTGGTAATTTCCAAATCATGGCTAAATTAAATACTTCATGCAACATACCTTGTCTTGCTGCGCCATCTCCAAAAAAGCATAATACCACATTTTTTGAACCACGGTATTGTTCTGCAAAAGCTAAACCTGCACCTGTTCCAATTTGAGCACCTACTATGCCATGACCTCCAAAAAAATTATGTTCCTTACTAAACAAGTGCATACTGCCCCCTTTTCCTTTAGAGCAGCCTGTAGCTTTCCCATATAACTCAGCCATAGCCGAATTAGGGCTCATTCCTTTGGCCAAGGCTAAACCATGGTCACGGTATCCGGTAATAAAGGGGTCTTCTGGATTGGTAGCAGTCATACAGCCAGCTGCAATGGCTTCCTGTCCATTATAAACATGGAAGAAACCTCTGATTTTTCCAGCCATTTTATACATCTCTTCTGCTTTGGATTCAAACTGACGAATTAACTGCATTAGTTCGTACCAATAGAGATATGTTTCTTTAGAAAATTTTTGGGCCACAGTCCTTTAATTTTGAGCAGCAAATATACTGTTTTCTACCATAAAATAGAGCAAAAAACAGTCCTTTAGGCTTCTTTTAAAAATGGATAAGTATAGTCGGTAGGAGGGTTAAAGGTCTCCTTAATTGTCCTTGCACTCAACCATCTATATAAATTCAACATAGATCCTGCTTTGTCATTAGTTCCAGAAGCCCTAGCACCCCCAAAAGGCTGTTGTCCTACAACGGCTCCTGTTGGTTTATCGTTTATATAAAAATTACCCGCTGCATGTCTTAGCAATTTGGTAGCTAGTTCAATGGCCTTTCTGTCTTGAGCAATAATGGCTCCAGTTAAAGCATAATTAGAAGTGCTATCTAATAGCTTTAAAGTTTTTTCATAATCAGCAGCCGGATAAGTATAAATGGTAAGTACTGGTCCAAAAATTTCTTCACACATGGTAGTGTATTTTGGATCGGTGGTTTCAATAATAGTGGGTTCAATAAAGTAGCCTAGTTTTTTATTATAATTTCCACCTACAAGTATTTTTGCTTTTTTATCTTTTTTAACTTGATCAATATATTTAGCAATATTATCAAACGATTTTTCATCAATGACTGCGTTCACAAAATTGGAAAAATTTTCAACCGTTCCCATTTTCATAGTCTTTATTGCCTTCACTAATTTTTCTTTAATGGCTGGAGCAATATTAGAGGGTAAATAAGCACGAGATGCTGCAGAACATTTTTGTCCTTGGTATTCAAATGCACCACGCGCAAGTGCAGTCACTGCAGTATCTACATCGGCAGTTTCATGTACCATTACAAAATCTTTACCTCCTGTTTCACCCACAATTCTTGGATAAGTTTTATACTTAGTAATATTTTCTCCAATTTGTTTCCACATATAATTAAACACACCTGTACTTCCTGTAAAGTGAACACCTGCAAAATCGGGATGCGCAAAACAAGTAGCACCAATGGTAGGGCCATCTACATACACAATATTAATGACACCATCTGGAAGTCCTGCTTCTTTCATGATACGCATAAATAATTGTGCAGAATAAATTTGTGTGTTCGCAGGTTTCCAAACAACTACATTTCCACACATAGCAGCAGAGGCTGGTAAGTTTCCACCAATGGCTGTAAAATTAAATGGCGTAATGGCTAGTACAAATCCTTCGAGTCCACGATATTCCATTCTATTATGAATACCAGGTGATGAGATAGGTTGTTGTTGATATATTTGACTTAAAAAATGAACATTGAATCTTAAAAAATCAATTAACTCACAAGAAGCGTCTATCTCTGCTTGATATGCATTTTTACTTTGTCCTAACATGGTAGCCGCATTCATTTCAAAACGATACTTAGTTGCTAATAAATCGGCTGCTTTTAAAAATATATGTGCTCTTGCTTCCCAATTCATATTCGACCATGTATTTCTTACTTTTAATGCTGAATTAATAGCAAGGTCTACATGTTTTTTATTACCCATATGAAAATGACCCAGTGTATGTTTTATTTCATGAGGTGGATGAATGGCTTGTTTAAGATCGGTTCTAATTTCTTTACCATTTATGATCATGGGAATGTCCAATGATTTTTTCTTTAGCGAAGCGATGGCTTGTTTTAAAGCTAATTTTTCAGCAGAACCTGGAGCATAAGTTAATACGGGTTCATTTACTGGAATAGGATAATTAAATGTGCCGAATTGCATAATATTTGAATTAGACTTCAAAAATAAGCATAAAATGAACATCTGTTAGGAAGTTCTCTTATTTGACTAAACTTTGACTAAATTTGTATGCTTTCTTAACCATTCATTTTATCAATAGTATTCAATGCAATATATCTTAGTAGATATCGCAGAAAGGGAACATTTTTATCCTTTTACCTTAACCCAATCTTTGGCAACTTGTAGGGTAGGCATTTTTACTTTTAAAGAAAGATGGGAGCAGTATACCCATGAAACTTGCGGTGTTTATACAGCCCCTTATTTACAAGCATTATACGAGGATAGTGAATTTATTAGTTCTACCGAATCACTCTATTTTATAAATGTGGCCTGTATTCCATCAGAGGGCTTAATGACAGCTATTAACAACTTAAATGAAGGAGAGAAATTGATGACTGCTGGAGGTAAGTGGATTGCCACTAAAACCAAAGAAAGACTCATTTCTAAAATTCTACTAGCTGATAAGCCTCCCATTGTATTGGAGGAGGTTTCCTTTGTTTTAAATCAGTTACAGCTATTATCCAGCCATAGTAAATTTATAGAAAGAG
>JABMML010000076.1 GCA_013205585.1 Chitinophagaceae bacterium
TCATTAATTTGTAGCCTTGCCAAGGATCGAACTTGGATTTGGAGTTTCGGAAACTCATGTACTATCCATTGTACTACAAGGCTATAAAAAACAAATTTAAGGAAAATAAATTTATTTACGACCGCCGTAACAATACCTTAATGGCTGCTGGTAAAAATATGCTTGTAGGAAGAGAGCGCATAATTTGTATGTCCTCTAGTAAGCTAGAAGTATTAGATAAGAATTTAAATACAGTAGCTGCTTTGTTCTTGGCAAAAATGCGTTTGAATATTTCAGCACCCTCCATTTTATGGTGAAATAAGACATCTAGTAAAACTGCATCGTAAAACCCATGCCTTGTGTTATGTACCTTAGTTTGAATAGGTAATCCTTTGTCTAATTGATCAACTATATTTTTACATTGCTCTTGAATAAACTGAAAAGCATAACCTGTACTTGCTTTAATGGCTGCACCTAATGCACCAATAGTATAAATAGGCGCTTGGGTAGAAGCTAATTCAATTTGCGTCATAGGAATGGCGCCGATTTCTTGGTGTGTAGTTGTATAAGTAGCGCCAGGAAACTCTTTAGCTAAATAAGCATCCAATACTTTATCATATTCTGCTATCCCTAAAACATTTTCTGAAAATATAGTATACTCTACCAAGGCTTCTTTATCATTTAAAGGCAATTGATACATAAAGGCAGTAGCTCCTTGTTGAGGCACATTAAAATCCATCAGCTTCGCAATAGCTTTATTAAATACAGGTTTTTCAAATTGCACTACCCTGCCTTTAAAATGCTGCCATAAAAAAGGGGCTTTATTATTTGAAGAAGTACCGGCCTGTAATGAATTAGAATAAGCAGCAGCGGCATTTAATTGATTCATTTGAAAAGGCAACAAGCTAGAAAAAACATAGCCCCCCATTGCAGACCCACCCTCCCAATCAACTTTAGCGCCTTTGCTCGGATTTTTTGAATCAATGACTGTAATGTCAAGAATGGTGGCTTCCTGAAAATGTATATTGGATTTTGATTTGGCGTTGTGAAGAATTGAATTGTAAAAATCAATCCCTTGGATCATCTTATAAGAAAAAGGTGCGGTAGGAAGTTCTTTATCAAAGCCTTGAGCATGAATGGAAATGGTATTCCAACGATGTTGTACTAAATTTTCAAAAACACTAGCGTCTTTATTCCAAAAGCACCAGGTACGGTCATTGGTTTTATTGAATGATTTATCAATAATTAAAATAGACTTTGTAACTAAACTTGAACACTGCATTAAATAATGCAATAAAGATAAACCCGCCCCTCCGGCTCCTGCTATAATATAATCGTAGCTTGCTACTTCAGTATTAGTATTGATAGCATTACTCATTGCTTTGTATAGCTTCGTCTCGACGTACTTTATCCCAATATTTTTTAGCAACGATTAACATACCAAAACTTTCACTCTCTTCTTTGTTCAAATGCTTATGATGCATTTTATGTGCCCAGCGAATGGCTTTAATATATCTATTATTAGATCTAGTAAACCATTTAATTCTTTGATGTATAATAACTTCGTGCACAATAAAATAAGCGAAGCCATACATGGCTACACCTGTTCCTATACCAGCCACCCACAAAGGACCTGCGAAATTACCATAGAAAATACAGGCCATACTTGGAATGGCAAATATTAAAAAGAAGGCATCGTTCTTTTCAAAAAAATGCCCTGTAGGCTGATGATGGTCTTCGTGTAAATACCATAAAAAACCATGCATTACATAACGGTGGGTTAACCAAGTAATCCCTTCCATAATGGAAAAAGTAAGTAAGGCCACTAATATAAAAACCATAAAAATCAATTTTTTTAATTATATAACAAATTTACTACAACAAATTCAACTGACTGCGTAATGTAGCCTTGGCCACAATAAATATTTTTCCCGGCGTAGGTATGCTAATTCTTGCTTTCAAAATAGCCTCTGGGTGTGTTTTCTTGATTTTTTTAAACAAAGAATAATAATATTTAAAAGCTACATATACCCCAAACCTGGCTTTCAATGGTAGCATTTTAATACCCTTTAAAGCTTCTTCAAAATCGGCCTGAATATCGGCTTCGATCATTTCTTTGTCGGCTTGAGTAAATTTCGAAAAATTGCAGTTAGGAAAATACATTCTATCTAGGCCTTCAAAATCGGCTTTAATATCGCGTAAGAAATTTACTTTCTGAAAAGCAGCCCCTAAATGTTTAGCAGATGGTTTCAATTTTTCAAATTGGGCCATATCGCCCTCGCAAAAAATATGTAAACACATCAGTCCTACCACTTCCGCACTTCCATAAATATAGGTTTGATATGTAGCTAAATCATATTGCTGCTTATTTAAATCCATTTCCATACTTGCTAAAAATGCTTCTAATAAAGCAGGATCAATTTTATATTTTGAAAAGGTTAATTGAAAACGGTGCAAAATGGGATTTAAACTAATTCCTTGTTCTAAGGCTAAATAAGTATCTTTTTTAAACTGCTTAAGTAAAGTGGCTTTGTCAAAGTCGTGAAAAGTATCTACAATTTCATCGGCGAATCTTACAAAACCATATATGTCATATATAGGCTGACGTAAGTCGGCATGTAGTAGTTTAATAGCAGAAGAAAAACTAGAGCTATACATTAGCGTAGTTGTTTTACTGCTTAAGCCAGTGACTTCATTATATAGTTTTAAATCAGACATTTCTAGGTTGCAAATTTATATAATTTTTTTCAATCAGCTCCGCTACCACTTCCCCACTAATTAAACTAGGTGGGACCCCTGGCCCTGGCACCGTTAATTGCCCTGTATAATATAAGTTTTTTACCTTTTTGCTTTTACAAGAAGGTTTTAAAATAGCTGTTTGTAGTAGTGTATTCGCTAATCCATAGGCATTTCCCTTAAAAGAATGATATTCACTCTTGAAATCAGCTACCGCAAAGGACCTTTTATAAACGATGGCATCCGAAATAGATTGACCCCATCTTTGCTCTAAACGAACTATAAGTTCATTAAAATATTTATCTCGAACTTCTTCGGTATCTCCTTCTAAGCCTGCAGCCACTGGAATTAATAAAAACAAATTTTCACTTCCTGCTGGTGCCACGTTAGCATCGGTTACTGAAGGAACAGAGGCATAAAACAAAGGTTTTGTTGGCCAACTAGGTTCTGTATAAATTTCTTTACCATGAATAGCAAAATCGGTATCAAAAAATAAAGAGTGGTGCGTGACGCCCTTTAATTTTTTATTCAAACCAACATAATATAGTAATGAACTGGGAGCCATCGTACGCGAGTCCCAATAACTGTTTGTATAAGACTGATATTTAGGGCTTATTAATTTTGTTTCTATATGATGATAGTCACCAGCGCCAATGACCACCTCAAACTCATAATGCTTTTGTTCGCCAGTTACACTTGATTTGGTTAAGCAAGATTTTGCAACCCCATTCAATACTTCAATTTGTAAAGCCTCTTCTCCAAAAAAAAATGTAACGCCTTGCGCAATAGCAGTATCATACATAGCTTGCACAATACTGTACATACCAAATTCTGGATACCAAGTACCTCCTTTAATATCGGCATAGTTCATTAAACTATATAAGGCAGGTGTATTTTGTGGAAGTGCCCCTAGAAATAAAACAGGGAATTCCATTAAAGTTTGAATATGAGGATGTTTGAAAAAACGAGCTACATGTTTTTTCATCGATTGAAATACATCTAATTTAAAAACGCCCTTTATTAAATCAATGTCTATAAATTCTTTTAATGAAATACCTGGCTGATGCACTAGTTTACCTACACCTATCTCGTATTTGTATTTGGCTTCTTCCATGAACTGGTCCAAAGCCTTTGCTGCACCGGGTTCTACACTTTCTAATAAAGCAGCTAATTCAATATAATTAGCAGGCATATCCCAATGGGTTTCATCAAAGTAAACGCGGTAAGAGGGGTCTAATCTTTTTAATTTATAAAAATCGGAAACCTTTTTTCCAAAGGCTGCAAAATACCTTTCAAATACATCGGGCATCCAATACCAACTCGGACCCATATCAAATGTAAAACCTTGGGCTTCAAATTTTCTAGCACGACCCCCAGGTAAATTATGTTTTTCAATAACAGATACTGACCATCCTTTTTTTGCTAAAAAAGTAGCTACTGACATGCCGGCAAAACCAGCACCAATCACTAATGCTTTTTTAGAATAGGTCATATTTTAGTATCGTTGAATTTTTTGTTTTAATATTTTTCTTGCAAAGTGAATTCTACTTTTGATAGTGCCTAAGGGCTCATTTAATTCTTCTGAAATTTCATTATACTTATATCCTTCAAAATATAAATTAAAAGGCGTTCTAAATAATTCAGGCAAATCATAAATAAGCTGCTTTACTTCTCTCAAATTTAAGTTAGTCACGCCATCATTCAAAACCTTTGTTCTGGTTTGATCGATTAAAAAATCGTTAGGAGAATTATCCAATACTACAGACTGTTTCGCTTTTTTACGATAATCATTGATAAAAATATTACGCATAATGGTGTACAACCAAGCCTTGATATTGGTACCTACATTATACTTGTCTTTATTAGACAAGGCTCTGTATAGGGTTTCCTGAAATAAATCCTTAGCCGCTTCGTGATCCTTGGTTAAATTAATAGCAAAGGGCTTTAGAAAATCGGCATTTTCAGTAAGAAGTAGGGTGAATTCAGCGTTTGACATATAATCCTGTTTAACTTTTGGAAGATAAAGCTAAACATAATTTTGTCCTGAACTGGTTATTTTGTTTAATTTCTTTAAAAAACATTAAACATTTCGGATTTGGTAAGGCTCAATAACCCCTATGTCGGGCTATACGAATTTAAAATACTGATAACCAATATTTTAAGAAAAGTAAAGGTTTGGAGCTAGTAGGCGTAAATCTTCGAGAATAGATAATTAGATAGAATTTAGAAACTGAATAGTCTCTCCTAAACTTCGTTTAACAGAGATATTGGAAGCCACTTGACCTTTATAGTCTCGCACAATTTGACCTGATAAAACTACTGGAGAGCTTTTATTAATTTTAGCTAAACCTTCTAAAAACTTATCCAATTTAAACTTCTTAGCTGGGGAAGTGATATGACAAAACAAATAATCAGGTTGCGTTCTGTTCACTAAAAATTCAAGGTCCACCATGGGTATGTTGGCACCTAAATAATCAACATAAATGCCATTTTGTTTTAATAAAAAATGTACATATAAAATACCTAATTCGTGGTACTCTGCTTCAGGCAAAAATAAAACTATTCTCTTTGTATATTTAGTTACTGGCATTAATTTTTCAATGCCATAAATAATTTTCTGTCTTAAAATATTGGTAGCAAGATGCTCCTGTGCTGGGTTGATATGGCTTGTCATCCAAAGTATACCCACTCTTTCTAAAAAAGAGAAAATCACTTCAACAATGGTTTTTTCAACCCCCTTTTGTGCTATATAGTTATCTAATTGGTGTTCAAAGGATGGCATATTGAGTGAAACCATGTCTTTAATTAAATTGTTCACTACCCTTTCCTTTTGCGCGTCCATCTGGTTAATGGTAAGAATTTTCTCTTCCATTTGCTCCGCACTCATCTTGTCAATATGTGAAATCTTAAACCCGTATTTATTTAAAAAAGATACGTTTAAAATAATCTTTAATTCAACGGGTGAATAGGTTCTTATATTCGTCTCGGTACGAGAGGGTTGCAGGAAATTATAGCGCTGCTCCCATATACGAATGGTGTGGGCCTTGATCCCAGAAATTTGCTCTAAGTCCTTGATTGAATATTTTGACATACCTTAACAACAACATATTTGTAAAATTGTTCAGTTATTGTTTAAGAAAACAGAAAATGTATGCTACAAACTAGGGAAAATCTACTTTTTTAACTGTCTAAGGTATTCCCCATAGCCACTTTTAGCATATTTATCGGCAAGTACCAGTAATTGAGTCTTGTCTATAAAGCCCATACGGTAGGCTACTTCTTCTATACAACCTACTTTTTGACTTTGTCTTTTTTCAATCACTCTTACAAATTCACAAGCGTCGGCATAGGAGTCAAAAGTACCGGTATCTAACCAAGCGGTTCCACGATTCATAATACCCACTTGTAATTTCTTATTTTGTAAGTATACCTTATTGACATCCGTTATTTCATATTCCCCTCTTGGTGAAGCAGGAATGTTTTTAGCAATATCTACCACCTCGTTATCATAAAAATATAAACCAGGCACTGCATAATTGGACTTTGGTTGTTTTGGCTTTTCTTCTAAAGAAAGTGCATTGTTATTGGCATCAAACTCTACCACACCATAACGCTCGGGATCATTTACTTCATAAGCAAATACCGCAGCTCCTTCTACATTATTAAATGATTGAACCAACTTACTAAAGCCAGCTCCATAAAATATATTATCACCTAATATTAAGGCTACTTTATCCTTACCAATAAAATTAGCACCAATAACAAAGGCTTGCGCAAGTCCATTAGGTACTGCTTGCACTTCATAATGAAAGGAACAACCTATTTCAGCACCATCGCCTAATAATCTTTTGAACTGATCGCTATCCTCAGGGGTGGTGATGATTAAAATATCTTTAATACCCGCTAATAATAATACAGATAGTGGGTAATAAATCATGGGCTTATCATAGATAGGCATTAATTGCTTACTGATACCCTTGGTAATAGGATACAACCTAGTACCTGATCCGCCTGCTAATATAATTCCCTTCATAAACCTAATTTTTATTTTTTATTTGCGTTTATGTTTTCGCACTTGCGTGCTCAAATCATATTCCTAATTTTTATTTTTTATAAACTCGCCGCGTAATCCGCAAAGCTTCCTAATGTTTTATCTTTTTCTGAAAATATTAATTCCGACGTAGGTAATTTCCAATCAATATTTAAATCCTTATCGTTATACATAATACCTACTTCATCGCCTGGCTCATAAAACTTATCTACCTTATAAAAGAAAGTAGCCGATTCACTTAATACTACAAAGCCATGGGCAAAGCCCGCAGGAACAAAAAATTGTTTATGATTCTCTGCAGTAAGTTCAATTGTAAAATGCTGGCCAAAGCTGGGAGAACCTTTTCTTAAATCTACGACTACATCTAATACCGCCCCTTCTAAAACCCTTACTAGCTTTGCTTGTGCAGCAGCACCTCTTTGCATATGCAAGCCTCTTAATACACCTTTACTTGATCTAGACTGATTGTCTTGTACAAAAACCATATCTAACCCACTGGCAGCTTTAAAATCTCTTTGGTTAAATGTTTCAATAAAATAACCTCTAGCATCGCCATGCACGGTGTCGTGAATTATAAAACAATCTTTTAAGGGTGTCGCTTCTATTTTCATTCTTTGGATCTTATCTATTTGAATACATGGAGTTATAATAGCTTTGATAATTGCCAGTAGTTACATTATCTAACCAAGGGCCATTATTCAAATACCAGTCAATAGTTGCATCTAGGCCTTGCTCAAAAGTAACCGATGGGCTCCAGCCTAATTCTTTATTTAATTTAGTAGCGTCAATGGCATACCTGCGGTCGTGGCCTGCTCTGTCTTTCACATAAGTAATTAAAGTTTCACTTTCTCCTGCAGCTCTACCTAATTTCACATCCATTTGAGCACACATTAATTTCACTAAATCAATATTAGTCCATTCATTAAAGCCACCAATATTATAAGTGTCTCCATTTTTACCTTCATGAAATATTAAATCAATTGCACGGGCATGGTCTAATACATATAACCAATCACGGGTGTATAAACCATCGCCATATACAGGCAATGCTTTTTTATGGATGATATTATGAATAAATAAAGGAATTAATTTTTCTGGAAAATGATTCGGTCCATAATTATTAGAACAATTAGAAACTACATAAGGTAGATGATAGGTTTCACCGTAAGCGCGTACAAAATGATCGCTAGCCGCTTTACTTGCTGAATAAGGAGAGTTAGGATCGTAGGCAGTCGTTTCTTTAAATAAACCTTCCTTACCTAGGCTTCCATAGACTTCATCGGTAGAAACATGATAAAACAAATGATTGCTCAAATCATCTTTCCAATATTCTTTAGCCGTATTTAATAAGTTCACCGTTCCAATAACATTGGTGTACACAAAATCTAAGGGAGATACA
>JABMML010000077.1 GCA_013205585.1 Chitinophagaceae bacterium
ATTAGCCTTGACCTTAAAAAAGTACATGAGGCGGCAGCCGATTTCTTCATTATTTGTGAAGCAAGTAACACGACACAGTTAAAAGCCATTGCCGATTATATCGACTATGAAGTCAAGAATAAGTGCAATGATCTTCCGTATAAATCAGAGGGAAAGCAAGGCGGGCAGTGGTTGCTGATTGATTATATCAATGTAGTGGTTCATGTGATGCACCCAGAAGCACGTGGTTTTTATAAATTGGAAGAATTATGGAGTGATGCGGATATGAAAACACACGAAGATTAATTGAGCCTAGGTCAACAATATTCATTTCTACTTGTTTATATAAAAAAGCAGTAACAGCAACAATACTATGTCAGAGTCAAAAAATAATAAAAAGAAAAATTCGCCTTTGGGAGATGGACCTAAAATGCCCAAGTTTAATATCTATTGGATATATGGACTTATTGCATTGTCTCTTTTCTCGGCTCGATTTTTTCAAATGACACCCGAATTGACCACCACCACTGAACAAGAGTTCAAGCAAGTGATGTTGATGCGCGGTGATGTGGAACGTATTGACCTTGTTCAAAACAAAGAAATCGTTCGTGTTTACTTTAAAGTAGATAGCATTCAGAAGGACTACTACGTGCAAAAGTTTAAGAAGAAATTAGATAAAGCAAAAGTAAAAGGGGTTCCATTATTTGAGTTTAGTGTAACGGATTGGAATAGTTTCAACGAGCGTTTACAAAAATTCTATGAGCAAAAAGGTATTCAAGAAGTACCTCAGAATACGATTAAAGAAGGAGAGTGGTTTGGTCCAATCGCCAATACGATATTTACCATGTTAATCATTGTAGTGATTTGGATGGTGATGATGCGTAAGATGGGAGGTGGCGGAGGAAGTGGCGGTGGCCCTGGTGGCATTTTTAATGTGGGTAAATCAAAAGCCACTTTATTTGAAAAGGGAGGCACTAAAGTCAATATCACTTTTGCGGACGTCGCTGGTTTAGAAGAAGCAAAAGAAGAAGTAATGGAGATTGTTGATTTCTTGAAACAACCCAAAAAATATACAGCCCTTGGAGGTAAAATTCCAAAAGGTGCATTGTTAATAGGCCCTCCAGGAACAGGTAAAACCTTGTTGGCAAAAGCCATGGCGGGAGAAGCACAAGTGCCTTTCTTTAGCTTAAGTGGTTCCGATTTTGTGGAGATGTTTGTGGGTGTGGGTGCAAGTAGAGTGCGTGATTTATTTAAACAAGCGCGTGAAAAAGCGCCTTGTATTATTTTTATAGATGAGATTGATGCCATTGGTCGTGCGCGTGGTAAAAACGCCATGATGAGTAATGACGAGCGTGAAAATACTTTGAATCAATTATTAGTAGAGATGGATGGATTCGGTGGCGATACAGGTATTATTATATTAGCAGCGACGAACCGTCCCGATGTATTAGACTCTGCTTTATTAAGACCAGGTCGTTTCGATCGTCAAATTTCTATTGACCGTCCGGATGTAAAAGGGCGTGAAGAAATTTTCAAAGTGCATTTAGGTCCTATTAAAGTTTCTGAAAATTTAGATGTACATAAATTAGCAGAACAAACCCCAGGATTTGCGGGAGCCGATATTGCCAATGTTTGTAATGAAGCTGCATTAATTGCTGCGCGTAAGGGAAAGACAGGTGTAGAGATGATAGATTTTCAAGACGCCATTGATAGAGTCATTGGTGGATTAGAAAAGAAAAATAAAATTATTTCTAAAGAAGAAAAAGAAGTCATTGCATATCACGAAGCAGGACATGCTATTTGTGGTTGGTTCTTAGAACATGCTTATCCTTTATTAAAAGTAACCATTGTGCCAAGAGGTACGGCTGCATTGGGTTATGCGCAATACACTCCTAAAGAACAATACTTATATACCATTGAACAATTAACCGATCAAATGTGTATGACCTTAGGAGGTCGTGCTGCAGAACAAATTTTCTTTGGAAAAATATCTACGGGAGCATCTAACGACTTACAACAAATTACCAAGATGGCTTATTCCATGGTCACTACTTATGGAATGAATGAAAAAATTGGTAATGTAAGTTTCTACGATCCTTCACAAGAAAATACTTTCCAAAAACCATTCAGCGAAGAGACAGGAAAAATTATTGATGAAGAAGTACGCAAGATGATTGATGCTGCTTACCACCGCACATTAGATTTATTAACTTTAAGAAAAGCCGAAGTAGAAAAATTAGCGAAAGAATTATTAGATAAGGAAGTTTTACATAAGAGTGATGTGGAAGCCTTAATTGGCATGCGTCCTTATGAAGAAGAGAAGGTAGTTACTTTTGATGTAGAAGAATCTAAAACAAAGGAGCCTAAAACAGAAGCTACTGCAGAACAAACTAGTACTGCTCAAGCAGATACTACAGCACCTATTGAGTCTACTAATAATAATGAAGCAAGCACTGAAACACATTCATAAGTACTGAATTATATTCAATGGAATCAAAAGGAGCGAAAACTAAAATTTTACAAAAAATTAAACAGGCATTAGAAAAGCCTGTTGCCGTTCCCTTCCCTGATCAGATTGCAGATAGACCTATTTTTATTCCCACTGAACAAGAATTAGCTATTGGCTTTGCGCAGAAATTCACAGAGCTATTGGGCAAATTTGTATACTGCAGCGATGAAGGTGAATTGGTAAAGCAATTAGCACAACTCATTCATTCACATAAATGGGAGAAAATATATTCTAGAGAATCGGGCTGGTTAGATGACATGAAAGAATTTAGTTTTGATCCTGTAACGACCGATGATTTAGCAGGCTGTGATGCAGCCATTACTTTATGTGATCATTTAATAGCAAGAACTGGCACGATTGTTTTAAGTAGCCAACAACTAAGCGGAAGAACTTCAAGTGTGTATGCGCCCATACATATATGTATCGCCTATACACATCAATTGGTTTTTGATATTAGCGATAGCTTGGCAATATTTAAAGCCGAATCGGATGCCCTTCCTTCTATGATTAGTTATGCTACAGGGCCAAGCCGAACGGCCGATATTGAAAAAACCTTAGTGGTAGGTGTGCATGGTCCTAAAGAAGTGTACTGTTTTTTAGTAGATAAGTTATTAGATTAGTAACTTTAGTAGGTACACTATTATATAGACACAGTATTATAAATTAAATATGCAACTACATGGAATGGGTGCCTGGCAAAAAAATTTACTTTCTTTCTGATTTCCATTTAGGAGCCCCTAATCAAGCGCAAAGCAATTTGCGTGAACAGCGTTTAGTAAAGTTTTTACAAAATGCCAAAAAAGACGCTGCTGCTATATTTATTGTAGGTGATATATTTGATTTTTGGTTTGAATACAAAACCGTGGTTCCTAAAGGCTTTGTTAGACTACTAGGCTGTTTAGCCAATTTAACTGATGCCGGTATTGAGCTTCATATTTTTACAGGCAATCATGATTTATGGATGAAAGATTATTTAACCGAAGAGTTAAATGCAAAAATATATTTTGAACCACGTGAATTTACCTTGGGGGCAAAAAAGTTTTTTATTGGACACGGTGATGGACTAGGACCTGGAGACCAGGGCTATAAGTTTATAAAAAAAATATTTACCAACCCTTTATGTAAATGGTTGTTTGGTTGGTTGCATCCCGACATAGGTATTCAACTAGCCAATTATTTTAGCAGCAAGAGTAGGGCTAAGACGGGGACTTCGGATGAAGTATTTATGGGAGAAGACAAGGAGTGGTTAATTATTTACTCGAAACAAAAAGCAAAAGAAATTAATGCCGATTATTTTATTTTTGGACATAGGCATTATGCTTTAGATATAGCTATTAATGAAACCAGTCGGTATATTAACTTGGGAGATTGGCTAAGGTCGAATAGTTATGCTGTTTTTGATGGACAGGATATACAATTACTTCATTGGAAGGAAGATTAAAAATACTAGTTATGAATTTAGATCAACAATTTTTAAATAATTCTTTACGTAGTTATATAGTCATTGGAACTATTTTTATAGTGGCCTTCCTTGTAAAAAGGCTTATCTCTCGATTTTTTGCAAGTTTAATTTATACCTGGATTGATAAAAAGAATCATTCTGACTTAAGAAAAAGTCATGTTCATCGCTTAATTGTTCCTATTGAGCAGTTTCTTATTTATTTGGTGGCCGTTATTGTTTTGTATGAACTTCAATTCCCAGCGCAGTGGAATATTCATTTATATAAATTGACGCTTCAAATAGTAGTAGAAGCAATTGTGAAATTATTTTTTATTATTTTATTTATACGCGTTGGATTACGAGTACTTGAATTTGTTGCCATTATATTAGAGGAAAAAGCCAAACTTACCAATGATCAAACCGACGATCAGTTAATTTTGTTTTTTAGAGACTTCTTTAAAGTAATATTATACATTATTGGCTTTTTATTAATACTGCATTTTGTTTTTAATGAAAACATAGGAAATTTAGTTACTAGCTTAAGTATTGTAGGAGCTGCTGTGGCCTTGTCTATGAGAGAAAGTTTGGAAAACATTATAGCCTCTTTTATTATTTTCTTTGACAAGCCTTTTACCATTGGCGATTTAGTGAAAGTAAATAATTTTACGGGCACAATTGAAAAAATTGGACTACGCAGTACACGTATTCGTACCCAGGATAAAACTTATATTTCGGTACCTAACAAACAAATGGTAGACAGCATCGTAGATAATATTAGTCTAAGAACCGAACGTAAAATTGAACTAGACTTACAATTAAATGTAAATACAACAGCTACGCAATTAGCAGCTTATAGCCAGTATATTCAAAATGAAATAAGTCAGCTTAAAAATGTCAGTAATGTAATGGCTTATGTTTCGGAGGTAGGTAAACAATATCATGTATTACATTTAGAATGCTTAGTAAGTATGCAATTGGAATTCAATGAATTTATAGCCTTGAAAGAAAAAATAAATGTTACGGCTATTCAATATGCAAGTGATCATACGATTCGTTTTGCCACCACTGTATAAAAGTTGAATTCTATTTTATAGAGACTCTTTAAGCGATACTAAGAACTGCTTAATATTTTTTAAACTATTTAAAACGGCAATATCTTTTTCTGCCTTTTCTTTATTATTCTTTAAATAAGTTTTAGCCCCTTCGATAGAATATTTTTTTTCACGCAGTAAAAAATATAGCTGGCGTAAAAATTCAATATCCTGTGCTCTAAATAATCTATCTCCCTTTCTTGTTTTTCTAGGTTGTAGTTGTTTGAATTCTTTTTCCCAATACCTTATTAAAGATGTGTTGACATTAAACCAGCTAGCCACTTCGCCAATAGGGTAGTATAATTTTTTAATTAATTCTTCTGAGGCTGGAATATTTAAAGTATGTATATCGGCGTCCATAGAAGCAAATGATTTTCTTCCTCTTTTGCTAACAGTAGATGCATGTGTAAAAGACATGGGTGTTCTAGATACAGTAGGAAGCACTTCGTCCTCTAATACCTCTTTGTGTTTTTGCGAAAAGGCTTCTACACTTACTATTTGTTCTTGCTTAGGTGCAGCAGACCTCTTTTTATCAGCTGGCGCTTTAATATGCACTGGCTGGTCTCTTTCCATTCCAAATAAGTCAAGTTGGTGTAAGTCTTTTACCATAGAACAAAGTTAGGGGACTATTAATAGGAACTAAGCCTCCTAAATGATTGGTGGATAAATTGTTAAGTATGCAGTATTTTTGCTGATGCGTTTATTTATATTAACGAGTTCCAAATTTGCCATTCCAAGGGCCCTGCTATGCCAGAAGGTATTGGATATCATTGAACTAGGATTGAGTTCAGCACAGATTCATTTTTATATAGTAGGAGATCATTTGCCCGAGCAATTACTGGTGCTGGAGCAAAACAATGATGCGGTGACCATTATAAAAGAAATAGATGCAGAAAAATTAATCAAGAATGTGACCAATGCTGCCATTATTCATTTTGGAGCAGCGCTGAAAGGAAGTGATCATTTTCCGCATTATTTTATTCCCTTATCGCATCCTAGTTTTAGCACAGGACTTTCCATTATACAGAAATGGTCTTTACTAAAGGCCTTTAAAAACTATCTTAAAAAATCGGTAGCTACTTATACCATCAATGATTGGGCTACTATTTTTTTAAAAAACAAACACAAGGGCTACACCCATAAAATACAAGAAGCTTATTTACCTATTCATAGGTTGCCTATTTATGAATGGGTGGCTTTAGCAGATGCTAAAAATAATTTAACCGATGGGGCTAATTATTTTTTAGCCTTTCAACCTTTGAATGGCTTTGTTGATATGCTTAAAGAATTTTCTATTTTTAAAAAATGGCAACAAACCAATATGGCACTTGTTTTCATTTTTGAAAATGATAAAGAGGTCGTGCAGGCCCGGGCCTTATTAGTGGGTTATAAGTTTAAAGAATCTATTTTTATTAAACCAATATCTAAAATGGAGCCTGCTTGGATAGCAGCTAGCTATGCTATTTTATTCAACAGTATTCGTTTTGATAAAACTAGTTTAATAGAAATGGCTATTGAGTATGGTATACCACTAATTTTTAATAATGCTGAAAATCAAAGCGCTTCACTGCCTATCTCTTGGCAACAAGCGGGCGAACAATTTAGTTTTGAAGAAAAAGCAGGGCTCTCTAATCATTTCAAATTATACTATAAGGATGAACTCTACCTCCAAGCAAGGGCAAGAATGGGAAAAGACTGGTTAGCCGCTTTATATGCAGAAAAAAAGAATACAGCGCTAGTTAAAATACCGCTGACACTGAAGACTTAGTAAGTAAGACTTAGTAAGGTTCTTATTTAATTAATTTGTATTTTTGTGTTTCAAAATTTTAATATGCATCAGTCAAGTATTCAGGTTAACATTAGTTTAGACGATCAAAAAATTCCTCAAAATATTAAGTGGTCTGCATCGGATAGCACAGCTACAGAAGCACAGGAAGCGCGCGCCATGATGCTTACTTTTTGGGATCCCACCGATAAAACCGCTTTACGCATAGACCTTTGGACCAAGGATATGATGGTGGATGAAATGGCTGATTTCTTTTATCAAAATTTAATGGGTATGAGTGATGCTTATTTAAGAGCCACGCAAGACGAAACCTTAGCAAACGAGTTTAAAGAGTTCGCTAAAACTTTTTATACTAAATTTAGAGCCAGTCAACTTTCAGAAAATAATAAATAAACGAATCATAAATAAATTATACTAAATTAACTATACTAAATCAATTATACTATGTCTTTAGAAATCGATGTGATGTCTTTAATGAAAGATGCCATGAAAAACAAAGATGAAGCTTTGTTAAGAGGATTAAGAGCTATTAAAGCAGAAATTATAAAAGCAAAAACAGAGCCTGGTGCTGGTGGTGCTATTACTGCAGAAACAGAATTAAAATTATTACAAAAATTAGTAAAGCAACGCAAGGATTCTTTAGCCATATTCGAACAACAAAATAGACCAGACTTGGCCACCAAAGAATCGGAAGAGATTGCTGTGATAGAAAAGTTTTTACCTGCACAAATGAGCGAAGACGATGTGAAAGCCGCTCTGCAAGTCATTATTACGCAAGTGGGTGCAGCTGGTCTTGGGGACTTAGGCAAGGTAATGGGTATGGCTACTAAACAATTAGCAGGTCAAGCAGATGGTAAAGTTATTTCTGCTATTGCCAAAACTTTATTAAGCGCTTAATACTATGTGGTTAGATATACTCACAGGTACTATTTTAATAATAGCCATTTTACAAGGCTACAGAAATGGATTAATCAAGGCAGTCATATCTTTTTTTTCATTAATGATTGGATTAATTCTTGCTTTTCAATTTGCAGGCTGGGTGGCTACTTTATTAAAAGAACATACCAAGATTGCTTCCCACTGGTTACCCTTCATTTCATTTTTAGTTATTTTAGTTTTAGTATTAATCATATTAAAATTTATTTCTGGAATATTGCAACAAACTGCTGAATGGTTATTATTAGGCTGGTTGAATAAATTATTAGGTATTGTTTTATATGGCTTCATTTATTTTACGATACTCAGTGCCGTTATCTATTTTTTACAAGTATTAGGGGTAGTAGAAGCTGCTGAAATGAAAGAAACTTATACCTATGGCTACCTGCAAAAATGGTGGCCTTATTGTATGGAAAAAGCTGCTATTTTGATTCCATCTATTAAAAGCAGTTTTACCACTTTTTCTAACCCCTTCAAATAAGGTTCTAAATTCACATAATTCATTGATTTATAGTAAGTTAATAAATTGTTATTTATCCAGTAAGTACTAATTTAGCCTTGCTTAACTTTACCCTTTTTTAAAACGAATTAACTACCTTTAACCAATCGACAAATAGGCATAAAAAGGACGAAACATGGAATATGAGATTATAAAAGACGGAAAATATGAATACCTAGAAGTAGGAGAAGGGGAAACCTTAATGCTTTGTCATGGACTTTTCGGTGCCCTAAGTAATTTTGCCGACCTAATTGAAAAATTTAGATTCACCCATAAAGTAGTGGTGCCCATACTGCCTTTATTTGATTTAGATATTTTACATACCACCGTTGCTGGTTTAGAAAAACATATTGCTGCCTTTATTGAATATAAAAATTACACTAATATTCATTTATTGGGTAATTCTTTAGGAGGCCATGTTGCCTTAGTATATATTTTAAAACATCCTGAAAGAGTGAAGTCGCTTACTTTAACAGGTAGTAGTGGTTTGTTTGAAAATGCGATGGGCGATAGTTATCCTAAAAGAGGTGATTACGAATATATCAAAAACAAAACTGCACAAACTTTTTATGACCCTGCAGTTGCCACCGCAGCTTTAGTGGATGAAGTTTTTGAAATCACAAAAAATAGACTTAAAGTCATTAAAATTATTTCTTTAGCGAAAAGTGCTATTCGTCATAATTTAGGGGAAGAGTTAAATCAAATTAATCAACCTACTTTATTAATTTGGGGTAAGAACGATATTGTAACACCTCCTTTTGTAGCAGAAGAGTTTAAAAAATTAATTCCGAATAGTCAATTGCATTTTATTGATAAATGTGGACATGCTCCCATGATGGAAGTACCTGCTCAATTTAATATCATCTTAGAAAAATTTCTTGGTTCTTTACCTAAATAATTGTCATATGATTGCAAATGAAATGGCTATAAAAGGTTTTCCCATGCTTCGCTTGGAAGACACCGCTTCCTTTGTATTGCAATGCATGGAGGATTATGAAGTACAACATTTACCTCTTTTAAAAGATGAATATTTTATTGGCTTAGTGTCAAAGGAGTCGGTATTAGATATTGCAGTGGATCAAACCATGGCCACCATTGCAGAAGGCCTGCTTCGTATTGGTGTGAACGGTGCAACACATTTTACAAAAGCCTTAGAATTATTTTCTAAGCATGAACTTTCCTTACTGCCTGTTTTAAATGAGCAGCAAGAATGCGTGGGGATAATTACACAGAAAATTTTAAATGAAAATATAGCGCGTTTCATAGGGGCAGAACAAAATGGAGCCATCATTGTGCTCTCCATTTCTCCCTATCAATATTCTTTAGCAGAGATGAGCCGCTTGGTAGAAACCAATAATGCACAAATTTTGCAATTAAATAGTTTTTTTGAGCCGGCCACCGGGGCCATGATTATTACCATTAAAATTAATCAAGAAGAGGCTTCTGCTATTATCTCTACTTTTGAACGCTATGATTATCAAGTGCTTCATTATTTTGGCAAGTCGCCACTACACAATGATATTGAAAGTCATTACCATCATTTAATGAATTATTTAGATGTGTAATAAAATAAAATATCTATTATTTTTTATTGCTTTCTTTTTATTTTTTTCACACCTCGCTTTGGCACAAATAAAAATTAGCTCGATACAAATAGAGGGGAATAGAAGAACCAAACCTTATATTATTTTAAGAGAGTTGCCTTATCATGAAGGCGATATTATTTCAAAAGATTCCTTATCCACTTTAGATATCATCTCTCAACAACAATTATTTAATACTACTTTATTTGAGCAAGTAACTGTAAATTCAGAGCAGCTAGATAGTTTCCAAGTGGTCATCAAAATTAATGTCCGTGAAAGATGGTATTTATTTCCCATTCCTTATTTCAGATGGGTAGATAGAAACTTTAACCAGTGGTGGAATGAACAAAATAGAAGCCTAGACAGAGTGAACTATGGATTAAATCTAGGGCAA
>JABMML010000078.1 GCA_013205585.1 Chitinophagaceae bacterium
AATATATATACCTCCTCAGGTGTTTTAAAATAAAAATTGGAAAGCAAAGATAGGATTCCTTTTGAAAATACCAAATTTACTAAAGGTTTTTATCCTCTATCCCCCTACCTTTTAAGGCCCCAGAGATGGCCTGATCCATCACCCTTTCTGCAAAAGGGCGTGTAAGGTCGTTCAAAGCCTCGGTTTTTTCTTGAATTAGGTTCTTATCTGCCATGGTTATGGCCAACTGTAAGGCTTGCATGGCATTAGCTGTAGCGGTCATTTCCTCCTTAGATAATAAGGCCGCATTTTTCATCATGAACTTTTCTGTAACAGATAACATTTGTGCTGCCTCTGTGCTGGCTTCTACTAGTGCACGCGTGGCAATATCTTCTTTAGCATGGGTTAAGCTTTCTAATAATCTTTGTTCTACTTCTTCATCGGTCAATCCATATTGTGGTTTGATATCAATACTTTGGGTAACTCCACTTCTTAATTCTTTCGCACTCACTTGTAAAATGCCATCGGCATTAATTAAAAAACTTACTTCCACTTTTGGAATACCTGCGGGCATAGCAGGAATACCCGTTAATGTAAAGGCACCTAATTGTCGATTGTCTTTTACTAAATCTCTTTCACCTTGAAACACTGAAATATTAATGCCAGATTGTGCATCTTTTTGTGTGGTGTATTGTCTTGCTGTTTTCGTAGGAATTTTTGAATTGCGTGGAAGCAGTACATCCATTAAACCACCCATGGTTTCAATACCTAAACTCAAAGGCGTAATATCTAATAACAACATGTTTTGATTATTCCCCGATAAAATATCGGCTTGTACTGCTGCGCCTAATGCTACGACTTCATCTGGATTCACCGAATCATTCACTGCTTGGTTAAAAAATGTAGACACTGTTTTTTTCACAAATGGAACACGTGTACTTCCACCTACCATTAATACTGTATTAATATCTTTTATATCAAGTGCAGCATCTTTCATAGCCAACTTACAAAGCTCAATTGTTTTTTGAATAGTAGGTTCAATTAAAGTTTCAAACACTGCCTTCGTGATTGAAATTTTTTCTCCTGCAAATTCCGATTCAAATAATTCATTATTTGATAAAAATATTTTTGCTTTCTCTGCAGCTAATCTTAATTCTTGCTTTAAATTTTTATGCGCTTCTAAATTATCTACGCCCATTTCTTTCATCCAATATTCAATAATAGCGCGGTCTAAATCATCTCCTCCTAAATAAGTATCGCCGTTGGTGCTAAGTACTTCAAAAATACCATTCGAAATTTTTAATATAGAAATATCAAAAGTACCTCCACCTAAATCATATACTGCAATGGTTTTCTCTTCTGTAGGATCCAAACCTAATCCGTAAGCCAGGCTAGCCGCAGTAGGTTCGTTGATAATACGAAGTACATCTAGTCCTGCTAATTTACCCGCATCACGCGTAGCTTGCCTTTGTGTGTCGTTAAAATAAGCAGGTACGGTAATAACCGCTTTGGTCACAGGTGTTTTTAAAATATGCTCGGCACGTTTTTTTAATTCTACTAATATATAAGAAGATAAATCGATGGGAGAATAAAAAGTTGAACCCACTTGTACTTTTACTAAACTATCTCTATTATCATCAATAATTTTGTAAGCAAAAAAATCTTGGTGCGCATGAATGTCTTTATAACTTTTACCCATTAAACGCTTCGCACTAAAAATGGTATTCGCGGGATCAGATTCTAAATAAGGTTTTGCATTCGCTCCTACTTCTGCATTTCCATAGGCATCAAAATGCACCACACTAGGTATAATACTAGTCCCATCAAATTCTTTGAGTGCAGTGGGCAATTTTGTTTCGGGATGAATAATGGCCACTAAACTATTGGTGGTTCCCAAGTCAATGCCTACTATAATTTCGGCTTGTTGTAAACTACCTGTAGCAATATTAATTCCAATCTTAGCCATTTAAAAAATTTTACAAATGTACAATGCTAGCTTATTTATACCTTATGATTTGAGGAAAGATTTGTAACCAAACATATACCAATTCAATTTATAGAACCTGCTTTGCTGCAGCAATTAATTTTGTTTTTGAAAAGGTATCATGAAAAGGTTGTCCATTCCATGCCATTCCAAACATAGATACGATAGTGCAGTGAATGGTGGTTCTTAGAAAGATTTGAAAAATATTAGGTCTTTCCCCATTTTCAGTTACCACCTTGGTGCCCGTCATCCATTTGGCGGGGGTACGCAGAAAGATAAACTCAAATAAAAACAAGTAACCCCACATGGTCGCAAAAAAGAAGGGTCCATAGCGAATGGGGGTAAAGTTCCAATACATTACATAAAAATTCCACCAACCATAGAGTAAATAGGTAAGAATAGCAATAATTATAGTGTCTACTAAAAAGTGTAAAATTCTGGTTCCGTCACCAATTGTGGGAGTTGTTGGGTTCATGATGCGAAATTATTGCATTTTAGTAGTTATTTTTGTCTAAACTGTCTAGAATATGACTTTAATACAAGAACTACGTTGGAGAGGTATGATTCAGGATATTATGCCAGGTACAGAAGAACTGTTTGAAAAAGAACAAGTTTCTGGTTATATCGGCTTTGATCCTACTTCGGATAGTTTACATATTGGTAGTTTAGTACCTATTTTATTATTAGTGCATTTACAAAGAGCGGGGCACAAGCCTGTCGCCTTGGTTGGGGGTGCCACAGGTATGGTGGGCGACCCTAGTGGAAAAAGTGAAGAGCGTAATTTATTAAGCGAAGAAACTTTACAATTTAATTTAGCAGGGGTTCAAAAACAATTGGCGCATTTTTTAAATTTTGATCCTAGTATTTCGAATGCCGCTGAAATAGTGAACAACTATGACTGGTTCAAAAATTTTAATTTCTTAGATTTTATAAGAGATGTAGGCAAGCATATTACGGTGAATTATATGATGGCCAAGGATAGTGTGAAAAAAAGAATTGAAGGCGATACAGGTATGAGCTTTACTGAATTCACTTACCAATTAGTGCAGGGTTATGATTTTTACTGGTTGTATAAAAATAAAAATTGCAAAGTGCAAATGGGTGGCAGCGATCAGTGGGGTAATATTACTACCGGTACTGAATTAGTTAGACGCAAGATGGGTGGTGAAGCCTTTGCTTTTACTTGCCCCTTAATTACAAAGGCCGATGGTGGCAAGTTTGGTAAAACAGAAAAAGGAAATATTTGGTTAGATGCTAACAAAACTTCTCCTTATCAATTTTATCAATTTTGGCTAAATGCAAGCGACGAAGATGCCAAAAAATGGATTAAAATTTTTACACTTCTTCCCTTTGATGCAATTGATAAATTAATTGCCGACCATGAATTGGCCCCACAAGAAAGAATTTTACAAAAAAACTTAGCCGCTGAATTAACTAAACTAGTACATAGCGAAGAAGATTTAAATTTTGCTATTCGTGCTACTGAAATTTTATTTGGAAACGCTACTACCGAAGTATTAAAGTCTTTGAATGAAGTGCAACTTTTACAAGTAATGGAAGGCGTGCCTACCGTGAATGTAACACTCGCCCAACTTACAGAAGGCTATGACTTAGTAAGCTTACTTGCCGACACTCAAATATTCCCAAGCAAGGGCGAGGCCCGTAAAATGTGGCAGAGCGGTGGTATTGGTATTAATAAAGAAAAAATTAGTGCCGATTTTACAAATGTAACTGCAGTTCAATTATTACAAGGCAAATACATTTTATTACAAAAAGGAAAGAAGAATTATTATTTAGTGATTGCGGATTAATGGAATTGGTTTATTGCAAGGCCTTCCACATTTCTGCTGCCACTAAGGCATTGCCTTTTGCGTTCAAATGCACTCCATCGGTAGTTAAAATTCTATTAAACCAATTATCTGGATTATTTGCAAGACTATATTCATGAAAAATAGTTCTTAAGTCGACAAGACCAAGTCCGTTTGTTTTTGCATACTTTCTCATCCAGCTACTGTAGGCATTTAAGTCACCATCCTGTGCATTAGAAAAATCATTTTTTTCCCCAATGGCAGCGGGTGTTACTATTATTACTTTAGCACCTGTGGCTTGTATTTTTTTCACCACCGCATTATAAAACTTACCAAATTTATCAAAATCGGTACCTGTATTAGAACTTGATTTATGCCATACATCATTCACCCCTACCCAAATTACCACTACATCGGGTTTCTTTTCAAGCACATCTTTTTCTATTCTTAAGTATAAATCGTAAATTTTATTCCCACTTATTCCAGCTCCATTTAATTCAAACTTATCCGCAGCCCCTTTAGCGGCTATCATATTTTGTAAAACATCTATATATCCCCCTTTATTTACCGCAGCTTCTGTAATAGAGTCTCCAAAAAAGACCACTTTCTTTTTCTTTTCCCCTCTAAAAGACATCAAGAATAAACAAGCTATAAAAGCGGTTAAAACTGTTAATTTAATACCCATAAAATTCAGTTATTGGTTAAATAATATATTTCAAAGCTTAAGTTAGGCCAATTTCAGAATAATGTCTTTAAATGGCATTATTATTTGGAAAATTTTACTTCCCACCCTATTTTTGCATTCCATTCCAAGAATGGCATAGGATTGCCTGATAGTATAATGGTAGTAC
>JABMML010000079.1 GCA_013205585.1 Chitinophagaceae bacterium
CTCATTGCTTGTATATTCGGTACCATTTTGTTTTGCCCATTCTTTCAGTTTAGCAAAACTTGGCACAACCAAGGCTGTCACCATTTTTTTATTGTCCCCAACTAAAACAATCTGTTCAATGAAAGGACTTTCCTTCATCTTGTTTTCAATTGGTTGAGGAGCAACGTATTTACCACCACTTGTTTTAAACAATTCCTTTTTACGATCTGTAATTTTTAAATACTTACCATCAATAATTTCACCAATATCTCCAGTATGCAACCAACCATTGATGACTGTTTCTGCAGTTAGTTCTGGTAATTTATAATACCCCTTCATCACACTTGGTCCAGCTACACAAATTTCTCCATCTGCTTCTAATTTCATTTCAACACCTTCAATAGCCATGCCTACTGTTCCAAACTTCATACCACCAGGTGTACTAAAATTGATACTGATGATAGGACTGTTTTCTGTTGGGCCGTATCCTTCATACACTGGTATTTGTGCTGCATTAAAAATGCGCAATAATTTTACCTGACATGCCACACCGCCCGTTACAATAAATTTTACATTGCCGCCTAATCCCTCTCTCCACTTGCTAAAAATAATTTTATTCGCCAACTTCAATTGGAACTGGTACCATGCAGAGCCTGGATTTAAATTATCATATTGCTCTCCTAAAGCCACTGCCCAGAAAAATAATTTTCGCTTAAGGCGTCAATTCTTCGCCCTTCATCATGATTTTTTCAAAAACTTTTTCCAATAATCTTGGCACGGTGGAGAATCCGTCTGGTGCAATTTCTTTTAGGTTTTCACCAATGGTTTCCATTGATTCTGCATAGTAGATACTCATCCCGCTATACAAATAAATATAAGAAGCCACTTTTTCAAAAATATGATTCAATGGCAAAAAGCTCAATACTTTTTGATCAGGGGCATCTGGAAAAGGAAAGCTTTTTTTTCCTGCTTGTAAATTAAAATAAATATTATGATGCGTTAACATCACCCCCTTTGGTGTACCCGTTGTTCCACTTGTATAAATAAAAGTGGCCACCTGTTCTACTGGAATTGTTTTTTTAATGACATCTACTTGTTCTAATAAATCTGTATCCTGTAAACACAATTCAGTCCAGTGCTTTGCACCAGCGATATGATCAAAAGTGTAGACCTCTTTTAAACAAGGCACTTTGTCTTTAATAGACATCACTTTATTGTATAAATCTTGATTGCTCGCAAACATATATTGTACAGATGCGTCATTCAAAATAAAAGTCAATTCTAAAGGATTTGTTGTAGGATACACAGGCACCCAGATGACACCTATTTGTTGCGTGGCCATATCGGCCATCAACCATTCTGGTCTATTGTTACTAATGATAGCAATTTTATCTGATCCCTCTGGCGTAAAATCATTCCCAGATAAGCCAAGGCTTAATAAACCAGCGCTCAAAGCATTCACTTTTGAAGCCACTTCGGCTGTGGAGTAGGTCTTCCATCCACCGTTTTCTTTTCCAGCCAACATGACTTCCTGAGGAAATTTTGTTAACTGATGTTCGATACAATCAAAGAGTCTTTTAGATTCCATAAGGCAAGCATTTATTGTGTAACAAAATACTAAAATAGGAGCAGAAAAAAAAGAAATTAGCCTATGAAATGGGAAGAAAAAGAGGAGAATACCTGATTAGATTTAATAGTATAGACATAACTATGTTATTAAAATGCCTTCTAATTTATATATAACTTCTAGTAAATCAAATGAGTAAGTAAGCCGTCTCTTAGTTTGGGCTCAAACCAAGTGCTTTTAGGAGGCATGACTTCGCCGGCGTCGGCAATATTAAATAGTTGATCGATGGTGACAGGGTACAAACTAAAAGCCACAGCCATTTCTCCACTGTTCACTCTTTTTTCAAGTTCTGCTAAACCTCTGATGCCGCCTACAAAGTCAATTCTTTTATCGGTTCTTTGATCGTGTATGCCTAAAACTTTTGATAAAATGAAATTAGATAAAATACTTACGTCCAATACACCAATAGGATCAGATGAATAAATACCTGGCTTCGCCGTTAATTGATACCAAGTATTTTCTAAATACATTCCAAAACTATGCAGGGCCGTTGGCTTGAAAGCAGACTCTTGTTTTTGAATGGTAAAATCGTTTTCAAGCGCTGCTATAAATGCAGTGGCAGATAAACCATTTAAATCTTTTACCAGACGGTTGTAATCTAGGATGGCTAATTGATTAGAGGGAAATAAAGTTGTTAAAAAATAATCAGATACTTTTTTAGCATCATCTCCTGGCTTCACCGCTTCTTCACTAATAGCTAATTTTACTTTAGCTGCAGAAGCTGCTCTATGATGACCATCTGCGATATAAGTGAAAGGCACTTCAGTTGCAAAAAGATGGGTGATTTGATCAATAATAGTTTCATCACTTATAGCCCATACGGTATGTTGAATACCATCTTCTGCGGTAAAATCATAGACAGGGTTTTTAGTCGTTTTCCATTTGTCTATAATAGTATCGATGCTTGCTTGGTTGCGGTAAGCTAAAAACACATTACCCGTTTGCGCTCCAGAAGTCTTGATATGATTGATTC
>JABMML010000080.1 GCA_013205585.1 Chitinophagaceae bacterium
ATATTTTACCACTTCAATTAAACTTCCGGTTTCATTGAATACTTTTAATTGTTGGTCGGCGCCTGTGCCATTAGTAAATATATCCTTTACTTTTTCTAAATGTTTTCTGCTGCCTAGTTCATCTACCACTGAATCAACAAAGTCTAATAATTCTAATATTAAATCTTTAATAGGGACTTCTTTTTCTTTTCCAAAGTCAATTAATTTTCCTTCAATACCATAACGGCTGGCACGCCATTTATTTTCATTAATAAGCGCACGTTGGTAATTGATGAAATTAATATTTTGTCTTCTTAGTGAATATATTTTAGCACAAATAGCTTGAAAGAAAGCAGCAATGGTAATGGTTTCCTGAATGGTCATAGGTACATCGCAAATTCTAAATTCAACTGTATTAAAAACAGGGTGCACGCGTAAGTCCCACCATATTTTTTTACCATCGTCGATGCAATTGGTTTTAATAAGCAGTTGAATAAAATTTTCATAAGCTTCAATGCTTTCAAATGTATCGGGAATACCTGTTCTAGGAAATTTATCAAAGACTTTACTTCTATAAGATTTATACCCTGTATTGCGCGTTTCCCAAAAAGGAGAATTGGTGCTTAATGCATAAATATGCGGTAAGAAGTATCTGGCAGTATTTGCAATTTGCATGGCCATGCTTCTATCTTCAATACCTACATGCACATGTAACCCAAAAATTAAATTACTTCTTGCGGCTTGTTGTAATTCATTCAATATAGCTTGGTACCTGGACTGATCCGATACCAATTGTGTTTCCCATAAACTAAAAGGGTGGGTGCCTGAAGCGCCAATGCTAAACCCAAGACCATTCGCAACTTCTGATACATGTGTTCTTAAGGCCAATACCTCCTCAAAGACTTCATTTACATTTTTACAAATACCAGTGCCTACTTCCACTACTGCCTGATGCATTTCAGCCTTAATCTTTTCTTTAAACTTCTTCTGTCCTTCATTTACAATCTGCTGCTGATGGCTTTTTAATTCCTTCGTCACAGGGTCAAGTACCATATATTCTTCTTCGACCCCCAATGTAAACTGCTGTAAATTTTCTATAGACATTACTCTAAAATTACATATTTTTTAGGTCAGTTAAAAACAAAAAAATACCCCGTCCCGAAATTCGGAACGAGGTATCTTATATAGGCTTGCACTCTATCTAATCTTATTTTTATTGTTCTTTCCCAATAATATAGGTAACCATGGTAAGCTAGGACTTAACGATGGTAAGAGTTCTCGGTCTCGTTTTCTCTTTCTTTATCATAGGCCCTAATAATGGCTTTTACCAACTTATGTCTTACCACATCTTCCTCATCTAATTGAATATGGGCAATACCTTCAATATTTTGTAAAATACGTGAAGCTTTTTCCAATCCACTTTTTTGGTTTCTTGGTAAGTCAACTTGGGTAGGGTCGCCAGTAATAATGGCTTTCGCATTGGCGCCAATACGCGTTAGGAACATTTTAATTTGAAGGTCGTTGGCGTTTTGAGATTCATCCAAAATAATAAAGGCATTGTCTAAGGTACGACCTCTCATGTATGCAAGCGGTGCAATCTCAATGGTGCGCGTAGTCATATAATAACCTAATTTATCAGCAGGTATCATATCATCTAGAGCATCATATAAGGGTCTTAAATAAGGATCAATTTTTTCTTTTAAGTCCCCTGGTAAAAAACCTAAACTTTCACCAGCTTCCACTGCAGGTCTTGTTAAAATAATTTTCTTTACTAATTTATTTTTCAAAGCCCTTACTGCTAATGCAACGGCGGTGTAAGTTTTACCTGTACCTGCGGGTCCAATAGCAAAAATGATATCATTTTTATCGGTAGCCTGAACCATTTTTTTCTGATTGGCAGTGCGGGCTCTAACGGTTTTACCATTAGGTCCAAATACCAATACATCGTTCGGGTTTTTGTCGATAAAATTGTCAATGGTTTCGGCATCATCACCTCCTAAAATTTGCTCAAAATAGTTTTCACTCAAATGTCCATTGCGTTCCATGTACTGAATGATTAAGTCAATTTTTTCTTTGGCTAAATCAATTTGTTCTGGTGCGCCGCTAAGTTTAATTTGAGTACCTCTTGATAAAATTTTTAGTAAGGGAAATTTCTTTTTTAAGATGTCGAACTTGGAGTTGTTAACGCCAAAGAATTCAATGGGGTTAACGGTTTCTAAATTGATGATAGTTTCTGTCAATGTAGTTACATTTAAAGGGTTAGTATTTTATTTCATCAGCCTAACATAAATTTAGATGAACTTAAAATAGTAGACAAGGAATAAATACGCACATATGTGCATTACTATAAATGGTAACATGGGCTTCATCATTTGATAAAATAAGGTTAATCTTAAGAGCACAATAACTAATAATACGCTAAACAATAAGTAAGCATACTATGACTGCTTTAAACTCACAATCATGGCTATAGGATTGGCTGCTTTAAATACCGTAGTGCCTGCAACCAGTACATCGGCACCAGCCTTAGTAAGTGCTGCCGCATTATTCGCATCCACGCCACCATCTATTTCAATAAGGGTAGAAGCATTCGCTTTTATAATCATTTCTTTTAAGGCTACTACTTTCTCATAAGTAGCTTCAATAAATTTTTGTCCCCCAAATCCGGGGTATACACTCATCACACAAACAAGGTCTATCTCTTTTATAAAAGGAGCTAATACTTCAGCATCGGTATTGGGGTTAATGGCCACGCCAGCCTTCATACCTTCTGCTTTAATTTGAGCGAGTATAGTAGACAATTCAGGACAAGCTTCATAGTGCACAGTTAAAATATCGGCCCCTGCTTTTTGAAAGGCAGTAATATACTTTTCAGGAGAGACTATCATTAAGTGTACATCGCAAACCTTGGTAGTGGCCTTTCTAATTTGTTCAATGATGGGTAGGCCAAAACTAATATTAGGAACAAAGCTTCCATCCATTACATCTAAATGAAACCACTCGGCTTCGCTGTTGTTAAGCATGGTACATGCATCGCCTAGTTGTAAAAAATTGGCAGCTAATAAAGAAGGAGCGATGATGGGCATAGAGGTATTTGTACAAAGGTGTAATTTTTAAATGATTTTGCCATAATTATGTTCCTTAAAAATGACCCAAATATGACAGAAAATACAGGCTTTACTGATTTTGATTCGTTTTTTTGCTTTTTTACTATTTACTTTTGCTGCCTACAATTTAACGCATGAAACAAATTTGTATTTTATTTTTATTGGCTTTTCTGGGCCTTAGTACCCAAGCACAGGATTCAGTATTATTTGCAGGGGAATCGCATTTTAAAAACATTATTCAATTAACTAGTGGCGGAGACAATGCCGAGGCTTACTGGAGTTTTGATAGCAAGCGTGCAAGTTTTCAAAGAACGAATCCTAAAGAGGGCATTAATTGCGATCAAATTTTTATGGGTTTGGTACCAACCAACAATACAGAAAGTTTTACGTATAAATTAATTAGTGGAAACAAGGGAAGAACTACTTGTTCTTTTTTTACTAAAGACGGAGCACATATTATTTACGCTTCTACTAAAAATGGCTCAGACGATTGTCCGCCAGTAGTGGACCGAGCACTCTATGGCAATAAGTATATCTGGCCTTTATATGCTAGCTATGATATTTTTATTGCCGACACGAACGGGAAAAATGAACAGCAAATTACAAATAGCGAAGGCTATGATGCAGAAGCGACCCTGTCTTCTGATGGTCAAAAAATGATTTACTGTAGTGTAAAAGATGGTGACTTAGATTTATATGTAATGGATTTAAAAACAAAAAAAGAAATTAGAATAACCAATACTTTGGGATATGATGGCGGTGCATGGTTTAGTCCAGATGGAAAAAAAATTGTTTGGAGAGCTAGCCGTCCCTCTACAAAAGAAGAAATAGATGAGTATACCTCTTTATTAAAACAAGGAATGGTGGCACCTACTAAAATGGAAGTATGGATTGCAAATGCCGATGGAACCGATGCCAAGCAAATTACCCATTTAGGCCAAGCCAATTGGGCGCCTAATTTTACTCCCGATGGCAAACACATTATATTTTGCAGTAACCACGAATACAAACGCGGATTTCCTTTCAATATGTATTTAATAGACTTAGAAGGAAATCATTTGGAAAAAATTAGCCGAGACAAAGGCTTCGATGCCTTTCCGATGTTTAGCCCAGATGGCAAGAGAATCCTGTTTTCTTCCAATAGAAACAATGGAGGCACACGCGATACCAACTTATTTGTTGCCGATTGGGTAGATTAATTCGCTTAATTTGTTTATATTAGCTATATGAACACAGGTCTACTTCATTTACACAATTTACTAAGATGGGTGGTGCTAATTACCCTTCTATTATCCATTGTGAAACTTATTAGTGGTAGAGATGCCCTAAAAACAAGCAAAATTTTGCTTATTAGTGCGCATACTAGCTTGGTTTTGGGACTTTACCAGTACTTCTTTGGAGCTGTGGGTTACAAGCTTATAGCTGCAGCAGGAGGAATGAAAGAAGTGATGAAGGATGCCTCTGCCCGTTTTTGGGCAGTAGAACATATCAGCTCCATGCTTATTGCCATCGTATTAATCACCATTGGCC
>JABMML010000081.1 GCA_013205585.1 Chitinophagaceae bacterium
GCGTAGACTCTTTCTGGAATAGATCCAAAATAATGATCTTCTAATTGTTGTCCCTTGGCAGGTGATGCGCCAAAAACGGTTCTTCCGCATTGTACTAAATCGGGTCTTGCATTTACAAGTGCTTCGTCAATTACAAAATATTCTTGTTCCCAACCTAGAGTCGGCGTTACCTTAGTTACATTTTTGTCAAATAAATTACAAACAGTCACTGCTGCTTTATTCAAAGCTTCAGTGGCTTTCATTAAAGGCGCTTTATAATCTAATGATTCTCCAGTGTATGCAATGAAGATAGTAGGAATACATAATGTTTTACCATTTCCAATTTCAATAATAAATGGGGGAGAAGAAGGGTCCCATGCGGTGTATCCTCTTGCTTCAAATGTTGCTCTCAATCCACCATTTGGGAAAGAAGAGGCATCTGGTTCTTGTTGTATTAAAGCAGCGCCATCAAATTCTTCAATAGCAGTGCCATCCGATTTTAAAGTAAAAAATGAATCATGCTTTTCTGCAGTAGTTCCTGTTAAAGGTTGGAACCAATGCGTAAAGTGTGTAACGCCCTTGGCCTCTGCCCAAGCACGAATACCTGTAGCAATTTGTCCTGCTACATTTCTTTCAATTTTTTTAGAACCTTTAATACTGTTCACTAAACTTTTATAAGCTTCATCACTCAAGTATTCTCTAGCAGTTTTTACATTGAAAACACTTTCACCAAAAATGGCGGTAATTTTTTGAGAATGAACTTCTGGGTTATTAGAGCGGTCATGACTTACATGGTTGACGGCATCGAATCTTAAAGACATATGTAAATTATTTTAATATTAAATAATGATCCAAAGTTATGGGGTTTTCATATTTTAAGAGTGAGATTCATCTCTAAATGCATAAAATGTGTATAAAATATAAATATTATATTATTATATATATGTTTTAATTATGCAAACTATTGATAATCATTATCATTCATTTTATAACTACTAACAACAAAGCGTTTGAATGTTGGTAAATCCATGATAGGTTAAGTCTCTGGTTTTGTAACTTCGCGTCATCTATAAAGAATAAGAAAATACTAATGGAAATTACCGTCAAAACAGCCCAGCAATTAAGACTTACAGAAGAAGAATTTGAAAGCATACAAACGAAACTAGGACGTACGCCTAATTTCACAGAGCTATGTGCATTTAGTGGCATGTGGTCTGAACATTGTAGTTATAAAAATTCTATTAAGTGGTTAAAAACTTTACCTCGTGATGGTGGAAGAATGTTGGTCGCTGCTGGTGAAGAGAATGCAGGCTTGATGGATATTGGAAATGATTACGGTGTGGTATTTAAAATTGAATCACATAATCACCCAAGTGCATTAGAGCCTTTTCAAGGTGCGGCCACAGGAGTAGGTGGTATTCAAAGAGATATTTTCACCATGGGTGCAAGACCAATTGCTTCATTAAATAGTTTACGTTTTGGAAAATTAGAAGATAAAAAAACACAGCGTTTGCTTGCAGGGGTTGTACATGGTATTGGACATTATGGGAACTGTTTTGGAGTACCTACTGTGGGAGGTGAAATCTATTTTGAAGAGTGTTATCATACTAACCCTTTAGTGAATGCGATGAGTGTGGGAATTGTAAAGGCTGGTAAAACAGTTAGTGCCATTGCATTAGGCAAAGGCAATCCCGTATTTTTTGTAGGAAGTGCAACAGGAAAAGATGGTATTGGTGGTGCAAGTTTTGCCTCTGCAGAAATTACTGCCGATAGTGTTGAAGAATTACCTGCAGTGCAAGTAGGGGATCCTTTCCAAGAGAAAAAATTATTAGAAGCTTGTTTAGAAGTAATAGAAACCGGTGGAGTAGTGGGTATGCAAGACATGGGTGCCGCAGGTATTATTTGTTCTACCGCGGAAATGAGTGCCAAGGGGCAAGTGGGTATGCGCATCGATTTAGATAAAGTACCTACGCGTCAACAAAACATGAAGGCTTGGGAATTATTATTAAGTGAGAGTCAAGAAAGAATGTTGATGGTGGTGGAGAAAGGTAAAGA
>JABMML010000082.1 GCA_013205585.1 Chitinophagaceae bacterium
ACAGAAGACGATGATATTGATCAACTCTATAAACTACCCGCTCAACTTAAAAAAGCAGGTGTTTTATTTGCCATCAACGATGCCAACGATCAAAGCAAGCAACGTAATATTAGCTTCAATGCGGGTACTGCTGCAGGTTATGGCTTAAGCAAGGAAGAGGCATTAAGCGCTATTACCCTTCATACTGCTAAAATTTTAGGCATTGACGATATCACGGGTTCTATCGAAACGGGTAAAGATGCTAATATTATTATTAGCGATGGAGATATCCTAGACATGAGAGGTAATCAGGTGACTAAGGCCTTTATTCAAGGACGAGATATTTCTTTGGATAATAAACAAAAACAAATGTATGAGCGCTATAAGCATAAATACAAGATTAACTAATTAACAGTTTACCCTGTTCAGAAAAGAACCTCTCTATCACAGCCGTGGTGGGGAGGTTTTTTTTGTTAACTTAGCGCCATGTCTAAAAAGCTTTTTTTATTAGATGCGCTTGCATTAATTTATCGCGCTTATTATGCGCTTATTCGCACACCCAGAATTACTACCACGGGTATTAACACCAATGCGCAATTTGGTTTTACCAACACACTTTTAGAAATTATTAGAAAAGAAAATCCAACGCATATTGCTGTTTGTTTTGATACTCATGCACCAACGGAGCGTCATATCGATTTCACCGATTATAAAGCCAATCGTCAAGAAGCGCCAGAAGACTTATTAGATTCATTGCCACATATTAAAGCCATCATTGAAGGGTTTAATATTCCCGTTATTGAATACGATGGTTATGAGGCCGATGATATTATTGGAACCCTTGCATGGCAGGCTGCAGCTAAAGGATATGAAGTGTATATGGTTACCCCGGATAAAGACTATGGCCAACTACTTGTAAAACCCAATGTGTATATATGGAAGCCGCCCGCTTTTGGCAATAAAGAAGAGATTGTAGATGCAAAAAAGATTTGTGAAAAGTGGGATATTGCCAGAGTAGAACAAGTGGTAGATATGTTAGGCTTAATGGGTGACGCCTCTGATAATATACCCGGCATTCCGGGTGTGGGTGAAAAAACGGCCGCTAAGCTTTTAAAATTATACGATACATTAGAAGGAGTTTTAGATAACGCCGATAAAATAACCGGATCCATGGGTGAAAAAGTGAGGGCTGGAAAAAAATCGGCCATCATGAGTAAAAAACTGGCCACTATTATTACCAATGTGCCCGTTAGTTTTCATGAAGAAGATTTTAGATTAAAAGAAAAAAATAAATCGGCACTTGCTGAAATATTTAATGAATTAGAATTTAAAACCCTTGGTAAAAGAATTTTAGGAGATGAATTTTCAGTGAGTGGTGGTGCTGGAGCCATAGAAGTAGCTGCTGCTAAACAAGAACAAACCGATTTATTTGGAAATACAGTCAATGTAAAAATAAAAAATAAAAAGGGGGGGGTTAAAGAAACAGATGTAAAAAATAGCGAAGATAAGAATAATGAGCAGCGCAATAATGCTTTAGTTACTGATGAAGATGAGGAGGAAGTAGAATTAAGTGATGAAGACCTGCCAGAAAAATTAGTGGTGAATAAAAATAGTGGGAACACACCACATACTTATAAGGCTGTGGTGGGTAAAGAAGCTATTCAAGCCCTGGTGAAGGACTTACTTTTACAAAAAGAGGTTTGTATTGATACAGAGACAACGGGCATTAATGCTAATAATGTAGAGCTAGTGGGTTTAAGTTTTTCCTATAAAGAACATGAAGGGTTTTATATTCCTATTGAAAACGAAACGGAGGCTAAAAAAATATTGGCCTTGTTTGATACCTTATTTAAAAATAAAGACATTGTTTGGATTGGACAAAACTTAAAATATGATTTTTTAGTGTTGAAATGGTATGGGGTTGAACTCTTGGGTAAAACATTTGATACCATGCTGGCCCACTATGTAATTGAGCCAGAAGGCAGGCGCGGTATGGATTTACTTAGTGCGCAGTTTTTAGGTTATGAGCCTATTTCTATAACCACTTTAATTGGTAAGAAAGGAAAAAATCAGGGTACCATGCGTGAAGCACCCTTGGACCAAGTAACAGAATATGCAGCAGAGGACGCCGATATTACTTTTCAATTAAAAAATTGTTTTACCCCCTTGATTAAAAAGCGTGGTGTAGAAAAAGTATTTAATGAAGTAGAAAACCCATTAGTACGTGTACTGGTGGATATGGAATACGAAGGCGTTAAAGTAGATATCGATTTTTTAAACGAATACAGCAAGGTCTTAGAGGTGGATGCTAAGATAAGTGAAGAGCGCGTGTATGATCAAGCGGGGGTTCGTTTTAATTTAGCCTCCCCTAAACAATTAGGTGAAGTGCTATTTGATATTTTAAAATTAGATGCGAAGGCGAAGAAAACAAAAACGGGTCAATACGCAACAGGAGAAGATGTTTTACAAAAAATGGCGGCTAAGCATAAAATAGTAGATGATATTTTAAATTTCAGAGAGCTCACAAAATTAAAGTCTACCTATGTCGATTCTTTTCCTGAATTAATTAATCCAAAAACAGGGCGTGTTCATACTAGTTATGCGCAGGCGGTGGCGGTTACCGGCAGACTAAGTAGCACGAATCCTAACTTACAAAACATACCCATAAGAACAGCGCGTGGTAGAGAAATTAGAAAGGCCTTTATTCCTCGTGAAAAGGGTCGAGTACTTGTGAGCGCCGATTATTCCCAAATTGAATTAAGAATTGTAGCAGCTATTAGCGGTGACCCCAATATGTGTGAGGCTTTTAAACTCGGTAAGGATATTCATACGGCCACAGCTGCGAAAGTATATGGTATTAATGAGGCCGATGTTACCAAAGAAATGCGTTAC
>JABMML010000083.1 GCA_013205585.1 Chitinophagaceae bacterium
GCTTACTAAATTTTGTTGTGTATGATCGTCCATTTGTACCACCGCATTGGTGAATACACCAGTGGCATTTACAATAGCCTTTGCTTTAATGGTGTATTTTTTTTCAGATAGTACATCCAAGCATTCTACTGCTGTAATTTTTTCATTGGTTTTTATAAAACCTGTTGCCCTGCAATAGTTAATAACCGTAGCTCCTTTTTTAATAGCAGTGGCGGCTATTTCAATAGCCAACCCACTATCGTTGAACTGACCATCATAATATAATATACCTCCTGATAATTTTTCGGCATTAATAGAAGGCAGGTGAGCAACCGTTTCTTTTTTAGAAAGTATTTGTGTATCACCTAAGGATAATTTACCAGAAAGTAAATCGTATACTTTTAAACCAATGCCGTAAAACATTTTCTCCCACCAACTAAATACAGGCACAATAAATGTTTGTATAGAAGTTAGATGTGGCGCATTTTTTAATAGGTAGCCTCTTTCACGCAGGGCTTCTCTTACTAATTTAATATTGCCTTGTTCTAAATACCTTACACCGCCGTGTACTAGTTTAGTGGACCTGCTAGAAGTACCCTTGGCAAAATCATGTCCTTCTATAAGTAGGGTTTTGTAGCCTCTTAAAGAAGCGTCTAGTGCGGTGCCTAGTCCTGTAGCGCCTCCTCCAATTACAATTATGTCCCAAATAGTATCGGTTTCTAGGGCTTGTAATTGTTCGCTTCGGTTCATACTATTTTTTAAAAGAGTGCTACAAATTTACTTATATTTATTAGTATTAAAAATGATCTTATTCATAGGTCTAAAGTATTAACCAAAAAATGACTCCCATGAAAATTATATTCAACTTTCTATGCTTTTGCTTTTTCGCCCTTCAACTGAACGCTCAAATTCCAGAAGGCAAATCAGTCATTAGTTCTTTGTATATATACACGCTTGAAACTGGTAAATCAGAAAAAATTCTAGATGAAAAGAGACATTTTGAGGCGCCCAATTGGTCTCATGACGGTCAGTTTTTATTAATAAATGCATCGGGTATATTAGAAAAAGTGAGCATTAAGGGGGAGAAATTAGGCGTGCTTCCTACAGGTGATATTAAGAATGCCAATAACGACCATGGCTATAGCTTTGATGGCAAGACCTTGTTTATTTCTAGCAGTCTGCCTTCTATTAAAGGAGGTTCTTCCTTTATTTTTAAAGTAGCTAGTGAAGGAGGTAGTCCTATAAGACTTACTGCCAATACACCTTCTTATTGGCATGGTGTTTCTCCAGATGGAAAAACTATTGTTTATTGTGCGGAGCGTGGTGGCAATTATGATGTATATGCAATGAGTACTAAGGGCAGTGAAGAAACAAGATTAACAGATGCAGAAGGTTTGGATGATGGTCCTGAATATAGCCCTGATGGAAAATATATTTATATGAATTCTTTTAGATCAGGCAAGATGCAAATTTGGAGAATGCGTCCCGATGGATCCAAGCCAGAGCAAGTGACTTTTGATAATTATTCCAATTGGTTTGCACATATTAGTCCTAATAGTAAACAAGCCATTATTATAAGTTATATAGAGGACCAAGGACAGCAGCACCCTTTTGGTAAGCAAGTGAAATTAAGACTGGTTAACCTAGAAGATAAAACCATCAAGGATTTAACAGAACCATTCTTTGGAGGTCAGGGTACTATTAATGTTCCATCATGGTCGCCCGATGGTAAAAAATTCGCCTTTGTTAAATACGCATTAGAAGATAAAAAATAACTACACTATTCTCATTCCAATAGGATCCCACAAAATAGGTTTGTTTTGCTGCGCACTTAAATTACAAGCAATGGCAGGTGCTGCAGCTCTCAAACCAAACGAAGCATCTTCGTAAATTTTACTACCTGTTCTTATAGCGTTAAAAAATACAATCATGTGGTCTAGTCTATCATCGTAATTAGCAGGGGCTTCAAATTTACTTTCTTTTCCTATATCATATCCACCCTCTGTGTTATTACCATACTCCGACTGATACCATTTTTTAAATTCTTCTTTTTGTTTATTAGAGAAGCTATCAAAAGAATCGTAACCGCCATAACCAGGTACAGCGCGTCTTTTCAAGGTTTTCACTACCAAATCATTACCAAAGGATTCTATCACGCCCTCGGTTCCAATTAATTTAATTCCAAAAGGGCCCTTGCCTTCTCCGTCAGTTAAATTTACTCTTGTCACTACATGAAATGCATTATGTTTCTCAGTGGTTTTATAATTCATCACTGCATTTATAATATCAAAAGAGTCTCTACCATCTTTCCATAATTTTAAATCGGCAATACTCATAATTTTTTCAGGACCTACCGCACCCGTTACGGTATGTATACCGGTTAATAAATGCACAATTAAATCCCCGGCAGCACCAGTTCCATAAGCACCATAATTACGCCATCTAAAAAAGCGCTTTGCTTCAAAAGGCACTTTAGGCGCAGCTCCTAAGAAAGTATCAAAGTCAATTGTTTCAGGGGAGGCGTCTGTTGGAATAGAATAATTCCAAGCACCTCTTGCATCAGAGCGATCACAAAACGATTCTACCATTGTCAATTCACCAATAGCACCAGTGGCTAATACCCTTTTTGCTTCTAATATACCCACTGAACTTGCCATCTGACTTCCTACTTGAAATACTTTACCCGTTTCTTTTTGTGCATTAATTACACCCCAACCTTGTTCAATTTTTTGAATCATTGGTTTTTCACAATAAACATGTTTGCCTGCACGCATTGCATCGATAGATATTTTTTGATGCCAATGATCAGGGGTACAAATTAAAACTGCATCTACATCTTTACGTGCTAATAATTCTCTATAATCTTGGGTGGTGAAAATTTGATTGCCCCAGGTTTCTTTAGCACCTTCTAAACGACCTTTGTATAAGTCACAAACTGCTACAAGTTCAACACCGGGTATTTGTAAAGCAGTCTTGGTATCAAAATGTCCAATAATACC
>JABMML010000084.1 GCA_013205585.1 Chitinophagaceae bacterium
TACAATATACGCTAATTGTATTTCATCCATTTCGGTGTGCACCGGAAGTGAACATACACAGGGGGTTAGCTTATCTGTTATAGGTAAATTCCAATTTGTATTTTTTTGTTCGCCAAACATTTTTTGCAAATGACCAGGTACCGGATAATAAATCATACAAGGTATTTCCTTGGCTGCTAAATGGGCAATGAACTTATCGCGGTCTACTCCTATGAGTTGCATTGTATATTGATGATATACATGTGTACTATACTTTAAACTCGATGGCGTTGTAATTTCTTTGACAGAAGCAAAAGCGTCATTATAATATTTAGCTACTGATTGTCTTGCGGCATTATAAGCATCTAATTTTTTTAATTTGATATTTAATACGGCTGCTTGAATAGAATCTAATCTTGAATTACATCCCACTAGATCATGATAATATCTTGCAGACTGGCCATGGTTCGCAATCATTGTCATTTTATCTGCTAAGGCTTTATCGTTGGTACATAATGCACCCCCATCTCCGAAGGCACCTAAGTTTTTACTAGGATAAAAAGAAGTGGCACCAATATGTCCAATGGTTCCAGTTTTTTTAGTGACTCCGTTTGAAAATGTATAATCGCAACCAATGGCTTGCGCATTGTCTTCAATTACATATAAATGATGGGCTTTGGCAATTTCCATAATTTCTTCCATTGGTGCCGCATGTCCATATAAATGAACAGGCACTATTAGTTTTGTTTTAGGCGTGATGGCTTTTTTCAAACTTTCAATATCCATGCAAAAACTAATAGGATCTACATCTACAAAAACAGGTTTTAATCCTAATAAGGCCACTACCTCTGTGGTAGCGATATAAGTAAAAGAAGGGGTAATAATTTCATCACCAGGTTTTAGGTCTAAGGCCATCATGGCAATTTGTAAAGCGTCGGTTCCATTGGCACAAGGAATCACATATTCTGCACTTAAATAAGCACTTAAACTTTGAGCAAAATCCTTCACGGGCTTCCCATTAATATAGGCAGCCGAATCCAAGACTTCTTGGATAGCACCGTCTACCTCTTCTTTGATGGCCAGATACTGATTTTTAGTATCTACCATTTGAATTTTTCTCATCCTTTAAATTTGGGCAAAATTACAATAAAAAGCCTAATTCAACCTAATTGTGGCCTTAAGAAAGGCTTTCAAAACAAATTCAAGTTTTATGCTATTTTTTATTCATTTTTGCCCTACTGAAATAAAAGCATGATTTTATACCAATTCTTTTTAAGGCTTTACCCTATTCTTGCATATCTCATTAGTCCATTTAATGAGAAAGCAAAGCAATGGGTGGATGGACAAGCAAAGGTTTGGGATGAAATTAATGCCCTTAGCCCAAAGATTAAACAACCCCTTATTTGGGTGCACTGTGCTTCTTATGGAGAATATGAACAGGGGCTTCCTATTATCGACAGCTTAAAATTGAAATATTCATCGCATCAAATATGGCTCACTTTTTTTTCGCCCTCAGGTTATGTGTATAGAAAAAAAGATGCCCATGCGGACTTTGTTACCTACCTCCCTTTTGACAATAAAAAAAATGCAAGCCTTTTTTTAGAAACTATAAAACCTTCCTTAATTATTTTTATTAAGTATGAGTTTTGGTTTAATTATTTATCTATTGCAAAAGAAAAAAATATTCCTACCATTTTAGCTTCTGCTCTTTTTAGAAAAGGTCAAATATTTTTTAAATTTTACGGAGGCTTTTATAGAAAAATATTGAATTTATTTTCTGCTATTTTAGTGCAAGATAAAGAATCGGAAGATTTAATAAAACCAATTATAAGTGCTAGTAAAATATTTATAACAGGCGATACAAGGTTTGACAGAGTAATAACTACCGCCTCCACTGTTACTAAATTTGAATGGATACAGAAATTAAGTAACTATAAAGTTATTATTGCTGGTAGTACATGGGAAAGCGATCATCTTATTTTAGCAAAAACAACACTTGCTTTTAAAAAATTAAACTGGATTATTGTACCCCATCATGTAAATGCAGCCTCTATTGCCGAATGTAAATCTCATTTTCCCAAGGCCATTACACTTACTGAACTACTCGCTTCTAAACAACATTTTACTTTGCCTACTATAATTATAATAGACCAAATAGGAATTTTAAGAAGTATATATCAATATGCCTATATCTCTTATGTAGGGGGTGGTTTTGGAAAGGATGGCGTGCATAATGTTTTAGAACCAGCCGCTTTTGGCAAACCGGTTATTTGGGGCAGTAACGATAGTAAATACAGAGAAGCCATTGGTCTTAGAAATGCAGGAGGTGGGTTTTCAATTCAAAATGCAGAGGCGCTCATTGAGCAAATACAATTATTAATAGAGTCTGAAAAGGATTATAGCAATACTTGTTCTTCATCGGCTCAATATATCATTGACAATGCTGGTGCCACTCATAAA
>JABMML010000085.1 GCA_013205585.1 Chitinophagaceae bacterium
ACACGAATATTGCCATTCAATTCAAGATTCGTAATATCGCATTCGATAAACTCTCTTAAATCCTTTGGTAAAGCTTTCACTTTTAAAGTCTTCATCTTTACAATTAACTTTCCTCCTGCTTTAACACCTACAGAAGTACCAATCATTTTTAAAGGTAAAGTAGCTACTACTTTTTTGTCGTCTACTAATTCTAATAGGTCTACGTGTAATAATAAGTCGGTTACTTTGTCAAATTGCAAATCTTTCAAAATGCATTTGTACGTTTTTCCTTCTACTGTTACTTGTGCTAACATAAATTCACTTGTGTACACTAAAGACTTAAAAGCCTTTGCAGGAGCATAAAAATTAACCTCCTGAGCACCCCCGTAAATTACACCCAGCACGTTTTCTTGAGAGCGAAGCTGGCGGGCGGCTTTTTTGCCATTTTCGGTCCTCAAGTGGCCTTCGATTGTAATTGTTTTCATTTCTAATTCTTTTTTATTTTGTATAAATAATTTGGACGGCGAAGGTATGAAATAATAAAGGAGAAACCAAAGTCTCTCCTTACTATTTCGTTTTATTTGATAACTAGTTGATTATTAGCTTCTTGCCTTTAATTGGGAATGTACAAATAGACTGGTAATACTCTTGTTTTCATAGGCATTTCTAATGGCTATGGCGAACAAATCTGCTACGGTTAAAACCTGTATCTTTTTAGAAGGTTGCAATAAAGGGATCGTATCACAAACCACTAATTCCTCTAAAACGCTGTTTTCAATATTTTCATAAGCCTTACCACTTAATACTGGATGCGTAATCATGGCGCGCACTGTTTTAGCACCCTTCTCTTTTAATAGCGCTGCTGCTTTTACTAAAGTGCCGCCTGTATCACAAATATCGTCTACAATAACAATGTCTTTTCCAGTTACATCTCCTATAACCACCATACTAGCTATCTCATTAGCACGCTTACGATGCTTATCACAAATTACCATTTCGGCATTAAAATAATTAGCTACTTCACGCACTCTATTTGTACTTCCTACATCGGGCGCTGCAAAGGCTAAGTCTTGTAACTTTAATTGTTGAATATAAGGAATGAAGATGGCTGAGCTGTCTAAGTGATCCACGGGTACATCAAAAAATCCTTGAATTTGTGCTGCGTGTAAATCCATAGTAATAACACGGTGTGCTCCTGCTGCTTCTAATAAGGTAGCAATTAATTTAGCTCCTATGGCTACTCTTGGTTTATCTTTTCTATCCTGTCTGGCAAAACCATAATAAGGAATAACAACAATAATTTTATAAGCACTTGCTCTTTTAGCAGCGTCTATCATCATTAATAGTTCCATGATATTTTCACAAGGCGCATAAGTACTTTGTACTAAGAAAACATAGTCTCCTCTAATACTTTCTAAAAAAATAGGTTGGAATTCCCCATCGCTAAATTTTTGAATATTGATTTTTCCAATAGGCGCACCAAAACGTTGCGCAATTTTCTCTGCTAAGGCTTGAGAGCCAGTACCTGCGAATATTTTTACTGAAGGATTCATGTGGGTTGTTGTGCGTCAAAGTTATAATTATCGTTTAAAAAATATAAAAAATAATGGCTCTACTTTTCAACATATGGAGAACTTATACACATATATTAGGCCTGTGCAGTAGGACCTCCAAAATTCATCGGAATTTCTACAGGTAGCATATCTGCAATAGTTCCATTGGCAGCTTCATATCTTTCTACATTTTCTACCAAGGCCTTCATAAATCTTTTGGCATGCATAGGGGTTAAGATGACCCTGCTTTTTACTTTGCTCTTGGGTGTGCCTGGCATGACATTGACAAAATCAACTACAAATTCGGCATTGCTATGGGTGATGATGGCCAAATTCGCATAAGATCCTTCGGCGATTTCTTCACTAATTTCAATGTTTAAGGGCTGGTTCGGGTTTTGTTCCATACTTTATATTAAGACTACAAATATACAGGGGATGGAATGTTAAAAAAAAATTACAGCACTGCAATTCACAAGAACTAAATTTGCTACATGTTAGTATTAGATGGTAAAATAGCCGCCGCCGCCGTAAAAGCAACCCTTTTGGAGCAAACGCAGGCCCTGAAAGCTGCCGGCAAAAGAATGCCTCATTTGGCAGCTATTTTGGTAGGCAATAATGGGGCTAGTGAAACCTATGTAGCTAGTAAAGTTAAAAACTGCGAAGAAACAGGTTTTGGCTCCTCTTTATATCGAATGGATGCAGGTGTCGAAGAAGCTGTTTTATTAGCAAAAATTGCCGAGCTAAACCAAGATCCTAACTGCGATGGCATATTAGTTCAATTGCCACTTCCAAAACATATTAAAGAATCCAATATTATTGAAGCTATTGACCCCGCCAAAGATGTCGACGGTTTTCATCCTGTGAATGTGGGAAGGCTTGTGCAAGGTTTAAATACTTTTATTCCAGCCACACCTTATGGAATTATTTTAATGCTTGAATATTTCAATATTGAAACCAAAGGAAAAAATGCAGTAGTCATTGGGCGTAGTAATATTGTAGGAAGACCCATGAGTATATTATTAAGTAGCAATATTGCACAAGGCAATTGCACGGTAACTATTTGTCATAGCCACACAAAAAATTTAAAAGAAATTTGTGTAGGCGCCGATATTATTGTGGCTGCACTAGGGGTACCTAATTTTTTAACGGGTGATATGATTAAACCAGGCGCTGTTATTATTGATGTAGGTATTACCCGTGTAGACGATGCCACTGCTAAAAAAGGTTTTAGAATTAAAGGCGATGTACATTATGAAGAAGCCTGCGCTAAAGCATCAGCTATTACACCGGTACCTGGAGGTGTAGGACTTATGACCATTGCAGGATTATTAAAAAATACAATGAAGGCCTACCAAGGTCTTTAAATAATTTTATACATTTTAATTTGAATACAGCTACACAATATCCAATGATGGAAATGTTTTATACTTTGCAAGGCGAAGGATACCATCAAGGCAAGGC
>JABMML010000086.1 GCA_013205585.1 Chitinophagaceae bacterium
TATATTAGTGACCCTGCTAAACCCGTTCCTTATATTTCAGATAACTATATGATGAAAAGCAAGCCTGCAAGACATTATAGAGAATATATGGATGATGACCAGAAGTTCACTTCAAGAAGAACCGATGTACTTGTGTATAAAACACCTGTACTAACTGAAGACCTTACCTTGGGCGGACCCGTAGTGGCCGACTTAATGGTGGCTATGTCTGGTACCGATGCCGATTTTGTAGTGAAACTAATTGATGTATACCCAGATAATTTTGAATACGAGAAAACTGATAAAGATTATTTAATGAGTGGCTACCAACAACTTGTAAGAGGAGAAATAATGAGAGGCAAGTACAGAAATAGTTTTGAAAAGCCAGAACCTTTTGTGCCAAATAAACCAACTACGGTTAAGTTTACCTTACCTGATATTGCACATACATTTAAAAAAGGGCACCGCATGATGATTCAAATACAAAGTAGCTGGTTCCCACTAGCAGATAGAAACCCACAACAGTTTATGAATATTTACGAAGCCAAGGACAGCGACTTTAAAAAAGCAACTATTCGTATTTACCATGACGCTTCTGTGATTCAGTTGCCAGTGTTAAAAAACTAGTAATAAAAATGACTATTAGTTTGTTTCTTATTTTATTAATCATAGGCGCCATTGTAGGCTATTATTCAGGACTCATTGGCACAGGGGGTAATATTATTCTCATTCCTGTTTTTGATATCTTGTTTCATTATTTAAAAATTCCTGAAACAGAGGTTGTAAAATTTATGATTGCGCATTCATTTTTTATTACGGCTTTCACAGGACTAAGCGTTAGCTACAAACAATTTAAAGTTAAAAATTTGCATGTAAAAGAAGTCTTGTATATAAGTATAGCCGGAATGATTACCGCTTTTTTTCTGACTGAATTTATTAAAAATGGTAACTGGTATCATAAATCTGATTTCGACTTGGTGTTTTTTACTTTACTATTAATACTCGCTATAAGAATGTTGTTTTTTAAACAACCGCCCCCGCCTATATCTGATACTCATTTAAACAAACCTTATTTTCCCATTATTGGAATAGTGGCTGGGCTTATTTCTTCTTTATCAGGGCTTGGTGGAGGCATTATTGTAATACCTATTTTAACTGATATACTTAAAACGCCTTTAAAAAAAGCAAGTTCTATTTCTATTGGTGTGGTGGCCATGCTCGCACTGCCAATTAGTATAAGTTATTTGAGTATTGACGCGAGGTCGGCCATGAAGCATATTTTGCCCATGCAAGTAGGTTATGTTTCTATGTTTATTGCAGCGCCTGTATTAATAGGGGTATTCTCCACCACCGGCTGGGGTGTTAGAACTGCACAAAAATCAAACCCGAATACCTTAAGGCTTATTTTAGGTATAGTAGTTATTTTACTTTGCGCTAAAATGGTGTATGGGTTTATCGTTTAATTTCAGCAGTCTAAAAAAATCGTTTTCATTGAATTCAATTACCTCACCTGGTTGCATGGAACCTATATGTATATCTTCAATACTTGTTCTAATAAGTCGAATACATTTATGATGCACCGCGGCCACCATTTTACGCACCTGATGAAACCTGCCTTCCGTTAAAGTAATTTCCAACCAAGAACTTTGCACATTTTCATGTAATGGTTTTTCTACAGCAGCTAAATTTTTAGGGGTATCAATAAGTTTAACCTTGCAAGGAGTGGTTTTAAAAATTTGTCCATTGGTGGCACTTATCTCAATGCCGCTTGCTAATTTTTCTACAGTAGCAGGAGCAACTATATTTTTTACTTGCACTAAGTAGGTTCTATTATGTGGCACAGGACCTTGAAATAAAAGCTTGGTAATTTTTTTATTGGTTGTAAGTAATAAAAGCCCTTCTGAGTTTTGGTCAAGCCTACCTATGGCATGTGTTCCTGCTGGGAATACAAAGTTTAATTGATGCAATAAATTAACTTGATGTGTACTTACAAATTGAGAAACCATATTTACTGGTTTATACACTATAAAATATCGATGGGCTTGCATAGCAGCAAATTACTTAATATTGCATATGCAACAAGCTTCGAACGATCCTTTACATGGAAAAACCCTAGAATATATAGTCACTGAACTAGTGAAATATTTCGGCTGGGAGGACCTTGGACAGCATATCCCCATTAATTGCTTTAATAGCAATCCCAGTATTCAATCTAGTTTAAAATTTTTACGTAAAACACCTTGGGCACGCACCAAGGTAGAGCAGTTATATATTAGAACACTTCTCCCAGGTTCATAAATATTCCCCTTGAACCACCTTGCCCAATACCATAATCAATAGCAACATTAGTATTGGAATGTTTGTTTAATTTAATACGAATACCCGCACCATAACCAGGCAAAATAGTTTGTAAAGGTTTGCCCTGCATTTCAGAAACCGATTGCATATTAGCAAATACAACGCCTCCTAAAAATCCGTTCTCTGTAATTCCAAAACGATATTCAGATTCTGCAAAAACAAATTTATCTCCTCTAAACCTTCCTAGTATATAACCTCTTCCAGTATTATTATAAGTATCTGCAGCGGTAGAGGGTAAATCTAAATAAGGTTGCTTGCCCTTAATGGTAAAAACATTATAAGACCAAAATGCTAAAATATTTTTACTACCCATTGGAAAAGGAATATACTTTCTATAATCTAATAATATGGACTGCCAGTTTTGATCGCTGCCTAAAATTTTGAGATTATTTCTATACACTAAATTAAAATAGCTACTATTAGGGGCAGGGTTTGAAACTTGTTTTCTAGTATCGTATAATAAATTAAGTAGTACGCCAATGGATGTAGACTGCTTTGTAAAACCATATTCAGTATAGCCCACTATGGGCTTATTTAGGGTAGTGGTATCTGTTATATTCCAATGATAGTCAATGTTTAGGCCCGGTCCAAAATATAAATTAGGGGCAATTCTTTTTACAATAGATTGATGTAGTTTAATATAAGAGTAATCTAAATTATCAAATAATTCCAAATTACTAGCGGTTCCTAAACCAAAATCTTTTTGAGGAAATTTTAAATAAGCCCAGTTAGTATTAATATTATACTCGTTACTCTTTAACCAAACATTAGATACCAATTGAGCAATGACTTGTTTTTTTTGAGTATACTTTAATTCAGAAGAAATGAAGGAATGGTTGTCGGTCATTTTCTTAACAGGTAAAATAAAATTCGCATTCAATGAGCTAGCAAAACCAGTCGCTAAATTATATTCCACTGCAGGAATAAATGTAAACAGGGTTTTATTTTGTTTTGCGTCTTGACTGCGTATCTTATTTACTTTAAAAACACGGTATAAACCATCCACAAAATCAACCATGGAGTCTAAACCTGGTTGTTTGTACAAACCCAAAGTGAAAATATTTTTTTTATGTGTTGACTGGTGGCCTAGGGTGCTATCCTGCGCATTTAATGCTATACTACCCAATAAAGAAAGCAAAATTGTTATGCTAATAAGGCTCCATTTCATATGCGAATAAGTTGCTTGCAATGTAATTGCTTTTAATGATGCAAAGGTAACTCAATAGCTTGTTAATGCCTTTATTCATTCTTTGATTATTAGCCCATTCCCTTCTGCTTCAAATAGTTACCTGTTTATTTAAAAATTCAAAATATTATGAATAGATTTACGA
>JABMML010000087.1 GCA_013205585.1 Chitinophagaceae bacterium
GTATCTCCCACTTTAGGACCAGTACTTGCATGTGTATTACCTGCAGACTTTACTATTAAATAGTTGGGCGCATTATAAGCAATTGAATCCATGGCTTGTGCACCATCATCATAATAGCCGAATTTAAAATCTTCTTTTTCATTCCATTTTCCATGGAATTCCCATCTTGTAGAATCGTCGTTGAATTCCCATCCTGAAACGTTTCCATAAGAATGATTAGATACTAATAAGCCATTCGCTGCAGCTGCTGCCATTTCCGATTCGTCATCAAACCAATCATAAGAATAAGCGCCCTTAACACCATAAGCCATTCCTTTTGCAAGCTGATTTGATCCTTTGCTAAACATAATACCAGCTACATGTGTGCTATGACTTACTATTTTAGTGGCATTGTCTTTTTCTACTACTTTTCCTCCAAACTCCACATGGGTGGGACGCGGCACACCTTCATCCCAAACACTTAATTTATTGGTCATGATATCAGTAGCACCAGTTAAATTAAATCCTAAACCACCACCAGGCCAAACTTTTTGAGTGTTAATGGTAATGGCTTGAATAGGATCGGCAAAAGTGGTAAGGTATTTAGGTTGACCAAATGCATCTATTCCCACTAAATTAACAGATGCATTGTTTTTACTCTTAAAGCGAATGGCCCAGCCATTTTCTTTTGCCTTTAGAATTGCTTGCGTATAATTGGCCCTTGATTTTATTTCAAAGTATTTCGCGCTATTTAATAAAGCTAGTTTTTGTGTTTCATTTTGTGCCTGAATCGCTAAGCTTATTGAAAATAAAAAACTGAATAATAAAAAATGCTTCATACAAAAGGGCTAGGATTATTAAGGCTTGAGGATACTATAAAATTACAATGAATTCTGCATAAATTTCTAATTAGTGCCAATAAATAAGCGACAAATAAGGTAGAAAAAAGGGGATGCCTAGACTTATTTTTTGATTTAAATAGGGTTCTTTATCCTAGCTAAGTATCCTGTTTAACTTTAGGGGCAAAATCTCTTCTAATCCTTTAGCCAATTTCTAAAAACTGCATGTATCTTTGCAGGGCGATTTATGAATGAGCAATCTCTGTTTGGGCCTTTTGAAAATTCCCCCCTCCTAAATAATCTGGTGGACAGAATAGCTATGTCCCATCAGCAGCAAAAGCCCTTTCAAATCTTTTTACAAAACTTGCAAGGATCCTCAGCAGCCTTTGTTTTACAAACTATTTTTACACATACTAAAACCAATCAGCTGAATCATTTGGTGGTTTTAAATGATGCAGAAGAAGCTGCCTACTTTTATAACTCTATTGAAAGTGTAACGGAGGCAATGGATTTATTTTATTTCCCTTCCTCTTATAAAACACCTCATAATTTTAGTGTATTAAATCCATCACATGTAATGCTTCGAACCGAAGCCTTGACAAAAATTTCAATGGGGGGGAATAAGAAAATTTTGGTGACTTATCCCGAAGCTTTATTTGAAAAAGTTATTATGCGCAATACTTTGCAGCAAAACATCATTCAAATAAAAACCAATGATAGCTTAGACTTAAACGGGCTCATGCAGCAACTAGTAGACTATGGATTTGAGCGTACCGATTTTGTGTACGAGCCAGGACAGTTTGCACTAAGGGGGGGTATATTTGATATTTATTCTTTTGGCAACGAAAAACCTTATCGTGTTGAATTGTTTGGAGAGCAAGTGGATAGTATTAGAGTCTTTGATCCAGCCACTCAGCTAAGTGAGCGAAAATTATTGCAAGTAAATATAATTCCCAATGTGACCACTCAATTTGAAGATAAAATTAAAATTCCTTTACTAGAGTTTTTATCAAAAGACTGTTTAATATGGCTGAAAGACTGGAATGTCATTGCACAAAAAGGAACTGATCAGTTCGAGGCCTTGGGCGATTTTATTGAACATCATGCAAAAGCAAATAGCATTGATGAAAATGACCCTCATAAAAGAGAAAGTCATATGGAAGACTTTGAAACTGTTGCTGCCACTACCTTGCAGCTGTCTTCTAAAAATATACTGGAATGGGGTTTTCAGGCACAGTTAACGCAGGAAAAAATGGTGTTTAATACACAGGCACAACCTACTTTTAATAGACAGTTTCAATATTTAATTGCCAACTTGCAAGACCTTGAAAAAAAGGGCTATCATTTATTTTTATTTGCAGAACAGGCTAAACAATTAGAAAGGCTGCATGCTATTTTTACCGATCTTAAAACAGAAATTAAGTTTACACCCATTGTCAAAAATATTCATGAGGGTTTTATAGACCACGATCATAAATTAGTTTGTTATACCGATCACCAAATTTTTCAACGCTATCATAAATACAAAGTCAAACAAGCCTATAGCAAAAGCAAGGCCATTACTTTAAGAACCTTACGCGACTTGCAACCGGGAGATTATGTTACCCATATTGATCATGGCGTAGGTGTGTACAGCGGACTACAAAAAATTGATGTGAATGGGCAGGTGCAAGAAGCAGTAAGAATTATTTATAAGGATAGCGATATACTCTATGTAAATATTAACTCTTTACATAAGATATCTAAATATACGGGTAAGGAAGGTACGCCTCCGAAGGTGAATAAATTAGGATCGGACGCTTGGGTGAAATTAAAAGATAAAACGAAGGCGAAAGTTAAACTCATTGCATTTGATTTAATAAAATTATATGCACAAAGAAAAGCACAAGTGGGATTTGCTTTTTCTTTGGATAATTATATGATACATGAATTGGAAGCCTCCTTTATTTATGAAGAAACATTAGATCAAGCCAAGGCCATTGCAGATGTGAAAAAAGACATGGAAGCCCCTGCGCCCATGGACCGACTGGTTTGTGGTGATGTGGGCTTTGGTAAGACAGAAGTTGCTGTGAGAGCGGCTTTCAAGGCAGCCATTGATGGCAAACAAGTAGCCATTTTGGTACCTACTACCATCTTGGCCTTTCAGCATTTTAAAACTTTTACAGATAGGTTAAAAGACTTTCCTGTCACCATAGATTACCTGAACCGTTTTAAATCATCGGCACAGAAAAAAGAAACCATTGAGAGATTAAAAGAAGGTAAGATTGATATTTTAGTGGGTACCCATGGTATATTAGGCAAGGATGTGCATTTTAAAGATTTAGGATTAATGGTGATTGACGAAGAACAAAAATTTGGTGTAGGCCATAAAGAAAAATTAAAAACATTAAGAACCAATGTGGATTGTTTGACCTTAACGGCCACTCCTATTCCAAGAACCTTGCATTTTAGTTTAATGGGCGCCCGCGATTTAAGTATTATTAATACAGCGCCTGCCAATAGACAGCCCATTCATACAGAAGTACAAGTCTTTAATGAAGATCTTATAAGAGAGTCTATCTACTATGAAACAGAAAGAGGGGGTCAAGTATTTTTCATTCATAATAGAGTACAAGGCTTGGCAGAAATGTGTGAGATGATTCAAA
>JABMML010000088.1 GCA_013205585.1 Chitinophagaceae bacterium
GCATTAAATACAAAGACTTCATTTTTATTGATGGCTTCGATGCGTAAATGAAAATAGGAGAAGTAAGGAGCAAATAAAAACAGAAATAAATATTTGAATAAGGCAAAATAAAATAGGAGTAGGGTAAATGATAACCAGAAACTACCCATAGTTATAAAAAAGCCAATCAAATCGCTGCTTAAATTATCTACCCAAGATTTTAATCCTGTTCTTAAAATGATCGACTCAATAAATAAACTGGAATATTGACTAAAATAGTTCATGCCTACTAAAAACAAATAAGCATAAATAATACCGGGTATGATCATCCACTTCCACAACTTATGTTGAAGAATAAACTGGTGTGCTGTAAAATAAGCACGAATAGCTAAAATGAGTTCTTTAAGCAATTTGAATGATTTTAGGATTGCATTTTAGTGCCGTAAGCAAGGTCGCCTGCATCGCCTAAGCCAGGAATAATATAGCTTTTATCGTTCAGGGTATCGTCAATATCTCCACACCAAATAGGAATTTCTTTTCCTAGTGCGGCTTGCACCTTTTCAATACCCTCTTTGCTAGCAATAGCAACTACAATATGTATTTCCTTGGGTTTGTATACTTTAGTAAGGGCATCAATGGTTTGAATTAATGAAGCACCAGTGGCCAGCATGGGATCGGAAACAATAACAATACGATTATTTAAATCGGGGCAACTTAAGTATTCAATACTTATTTCAAAACTTCCGTTATCATGGTGTTTACGATAGGCCGATATAAAAGCATTATCGGCTTTATCAAAATAGTTCAACATGCCTTGGTGCAAGGGTAGTCCGGCTCTTAATATCGTGGCTAGTACAGGTTGTTCTTCTAACACTTTTGATTCATGAATGCCCAATGGAGTTTTAGTAGCTTGTATTTTGGAAGGCATTAGCTTACTCATTTCATAAGCGGCTACTTCACCAATTCTTTCCAGGTTTCTTCTAAAGCGCATTCTGTCATTTTGAACAGTGACATCTCTTAATTCAGCAATCCAGTTGCTCATTAAACTATGTTTCTCGCTTAAATGATGTATCATGTCTTCTATTTTTTTTCAAATCTAAGTTTCTTTTCCTATTTTAAAATAATTTAAAGCTATCTCCATCAAAAAGACCTTTATCACTCAATTTAAGATGTGGAATAACTAGTAAAGCCATGAAACTGAGCGTCATAAATGGGGAGCCAAGTTTAGAACCTAAGCTTTTGGCCATGAGGTCAATAGCAGTATAGTTGGCCGCTACTTTATAGGGATCTTCCAAGCTCATAAGTCCTGCTACAGGAAGTCCCATGACCTTGGTGGCCTTATCATTCACGCAACTAATACCGCCTTGTTCTTGAATAACTAAATTAATAGCGCGCACTATATCGGCATCAGATACGCCCACGGCTATTATATTATGACTATCGTGTGCTACTGTAGAGGCAATAGCGCCATTTTTAAAACCAAAGTTTTTGATAAAAGCTATTTTGGGAGGAGCTGCATAGTATCTATTGTATACTACCATTTTTAAGTTGTCCGATTCGGTATTGGAAACAATTTTATCTGCTGCTAATTTAGGGCTTAACCATAATTTATTAGTGATAAGTTGTCCATCGTTAGCTTCAATGACTGCGATCTTGCCATTTTCTTGGGGGTATTCATTTAAACTAATTTGAATATCTTTTTCTTGAATAGTAGCCGCATCAAATTTATTAATGGCTTTCTCCTTTACTTCTTTAATAAATGATTTTCCATTCTCTGCAACTAACTCTCCTTTAATATAAGTTTGCTTTACTTTAAAAGAAACAAGATCTTCCAGTACAATAAAATTAGCGGCATCACCCACTTGCATTTTTCCTGTAGGTAATTTATAATGATCCACTGGGTTAATGCAGGCAGCTCTTAAAACAAGCATGGGGTCAATGCCTTTTGCGACAGCACGTGCACATAAACTATTTATATGCCCTTCCAATAAACTATCGGGATGTTTATCATCGCTGCAAAGCATAATCATAGAAGGATGGTCTTCAATTAATTCATACAGGGCTTCAAAATTTTTAGCAGCACTACCTTCTCTAATTAAAATTTTCATCCCATGCTGAAGTTTATCTAAGGCCTCTTCAATGGTAAAACATTCATGATCGGTGCTAATACCAGCTTCAATATATTTTTTGGCATCTTCGCCTCTTAGTCCTGGCGCATGTCCATCTACTGGTTTACCTAACTTATGTGCAGCAGTAATTTTTTTCATTATCTCTTCGTCTTTGAATAAGACACCAGGAAAATTCATCATCTCACTTAAATAATAAATATCGGGGTTAGCTAATAATGCAGCAACATCATTACTATCAATAGCAGCACCTGCTGTTTCAAAAATAGTGGCAGGCACACAGCTTGGTGCCCCAAAGAAAAAATGAAAAGGTACTTTTTTGCCATTGTCTATCATATACTGCACCCCCTGCATACCGCATACATTGGCAATCTCATGAGGGTCGCTAATAGTGCCAATGGTTCCATGGGTAACGGCTAATCGAGCAAAGGAACTAGGTATGAGCATACTGCTTTCGATATGCACATGGGCGTCTATAAAGCCAGGTAATAAATAATGTAAAGGGGCATCTATATTATATTCAATGGACTCAATAGATTTAATAATTCCATCTTGTACTATAATAGTAACTGGGTAGATATGCTTTTTAAGAATATCTACATATTGACCTGAAATGGAAAAGGAATTGCCCATACGTTTAATTTGCTATCACAAATTAAACCAATAACTGAACTTAAAGATAAGCGCCCTGTTTTTATTTTTAAATAGAGGGTCGGTAAAGTAGTTGTCGGTATATACCAAGAATAAGTCGCTCATAGGTTTGAACCTATATTGTAAGCGGCTATTGATATTGAAGTTATTGCCTTGGGTATTGTATTGTACGAAAGTGGTCCAGAATAATTTTGTACTAAAATTCCACTCCACCCTAGGTTGTATTAAGACTAAATTAGTACTACCATAAGGGTTTGGAAATACGATATTATTAAATTGTGCGCTTAATAATAGATTAAAATGGGGCTGATTTCTGTAACTGATACCCATCGAAATTCCTTTTACTTGCCCATTGTAAAACTGACCTATATTTAACTTGCTTTGTATTCCAAATAATTTTCTCGAATCAGATCTGTAGTCTATTTGAATTTGATTAAAGACATAATTTCCAGCTGGTAAAGGCACTCCATCTGTAAATGAAATGGGATATATTAAGTTGACAATTGTATTTGTAAGATCAAGACCTAAATTAGAAGTTTTTTTAAATTGAAAATCTGTTTCTAATTTAGTTTCAGATTGATTAATGGAATTATCAGGATACAGGGTGGCAAAATTTACAATCTTCAATTCCATTTTACCAATGGATCCATTTACGGGGAATGCTCTATAACCTAGTGAATTGTATAAGTTTTTAAAACCAATTCGAATGCTCGTATCCCTAATGGCATCATAATTATCAATACCTTGCACAAATCCCAAATCGGTGTAATAATTTTTTCCAAGGCTTCCAATAAGGCTAATATAAGACCAGTGTTTTCCATTTGTCATAAAGCCTGTGCTCGCATACATATCATCATCGTTCATGGTTGCCTTAAAAGACTTATGAATGTCGGTCCAGGTTCTAAATGTTCCTGTTGTGTTTGAATATTCAAAACTAAGCCCCGCATTACGACCATATCTATCTAATGGATTTTTCTTTGCCTCATCCTCTGAAATAAAATTCTCTCTATTTAAAAAATAAGTTTTTATATTGGAACGCTTCAGTACACTTTTTTGTAAAGTAAATGCAGAAAAATTTTCTGCAGCATAATTTCCTTGCTTGCCTGTTTGCATATTCATCATACCAATACGCGTAGAGCGGTTTAAATTTCCAGACATTCTCGCTCCAAATAAAATGGGAATTTTATTACCGTCTTTATCAAGTCCAATGGTTCTAGAATAAAAGGGTCTTATAGAGGGCATACCGAAATCGGAAAATAAGTCTGAGTTTTCTAAAAAAAATGCCCTTCTTTCTGGAAGAAAAATATTGAACCTTGTAAGGTTGGTTACTTGTTGGTCTACTTCTACTTGAGAAAAATCGGGATTGACGGTAACGTCTAAATTCAATGAAGCATTCAAAGCTACTTTTGCATCAAAACCACCGGTAGCATTGGTGTTCAGAGACTTTCCATTTTCTTGATCTTCTGTGCTAGTACCAGAAATAAAGGGTAGAAAAATAATATTATTTTTTGAACTAGGTGTGGCTGCAGGCCAATTTAATAAACCCATATAGCCAAAGTCAAAGGATTTAAATATAGGGGGTACCCTAGTGAAGTTGCTATATTCATTATTTTTCGCATCGCCCCTTAAAAAATTAATACCCCATTGTAATTGTTTAGGATCGTATCTGATAGATTTTAAAGGAATCATTATCTCAGCAATCCAATAGGTTCCAAAATCCCTGGTGGCAGAAAACCATTTGGTATCCCAGCTCCAACTAGGCCTTTCTTGAAAAGCTAAACTTAATTGATCTTCGGATTGAACATTTAAAGCGCTTAAAAAAAAGTAAAACCCATTGGTTTTTTTATTCAAAGGGTCCAACATAATACCTATTCCATCATTGCCTTCATTGCCAATATCTCTTTTTAAACTTCTTGAGATAGCTGCTCCACTATCATAGACTTTAAATCCAAAATAAATATTATCATTATCGTAAGTAAATCTTACTTCGGTTTGGCGTTTAGCCTCTCCAATATCATTGGGAAATTTTTTCACAAAATTTTTGGCTACATCAGTAGTGGCCCATACCGGCTCGTTTAATATACCATCTATTTTTATTTTATCCGTGGTGGGTTGTATATATAATTGAAAGCCTTTTTGAAATTCAGAAATGTTTTGAGCATCTATGAAATAGCTAGAAAATAGCAGGCTTAAAAGCAAGCAAGCTTTTTTATAAGCCGTTTTAAAAAAGGGTAGGTGCTGGTATCGATATTTCATTATTGCGCAAATATCCTCTATGTAATTAAAACAGCCTTAATTAGTTGGAATTTTTTCTGAAAAAATGTATAAGCGGTTACTAATGAGGCTAATAACTAGGACCCCATAGTTGTTTTGAGGCGAAAGCCAGGCTTCTTAAGCATTTACCACTATACATTAAAACCAATAACTGATCTTAAAGACAACTGCTCTATTCTTACTTTGAAATAAAGGGTCTGTAAAATAATTATCTGTATACACTAAAAAGAAGTCACTCATTGGCTTATAGCGGTATTGTAATCTACTATTGATATTGAAATTATTACTCTGTGTATTGTATTGAATAAAAGTGGTCCAAAATAGTTGGGTACTAAAATTGTATTCAATTCTTGGTGCAATTAAGACCAATCTAGTACTGCCATATTTTCCAGGCAACTGAATTTGATTTAGTTGGGCATTTAATCGTAAACTCAAATTTGGCTGATTTCTCCAATTGATACCTGCTCTAATACTTTGCACTGTCCCATTATAAAATTGTCCAAAATTAAAATCTGTACTCCACCCAAACAGTTTTCTAGCATCTGAATTATAGCCTATTCCAAATTGTGCATATTGATATTGAGCAGCTGGTAACGGATCGCCATCTGTAAAACTTGTAGCGAAAAGAAGGTTAGTGACGTTATTATTTAGTTCTAATTCTACACTTGAAGAATTTTTAAAATTAGCCTGTATCTCAGCACTACTTTCCCATTCGTTAAAACTATTATCGGGATTAAAAATAATAGAATTTTCTGCACGGGCTTCAATTCTTCCTAGCTTTCCTTTCGCTGGCATTAATGTATAACTGATTTCAGAATAAATATGTTTGAAGCCAATACGGATACTTGTATCTCTTTGGGCGTCGTAATTGCTTATTCTTTGAACGAAGCCCATATCAGTATAGTAGTTCTTTCCAACATTTGCAATATCAAGCACAAAACCAAAATTTCTTCCATTGTAACTTAATCCAGCTTCTGCATAATTATTTAAGTCTTTGATTGTAGGTTTCATGGATTGATTGTAATTGGCCCAATAACTAAAACTTCCAGCTGGATTGGAATATTCAAATGTAAGCCCAGCATTTCGTCCATATTTATCCAGTGGATTCTTTTTTTCTTCCTCCACTGAAATGAAGTTTTCACGATTTAAAAAATAACCTTTTATCAAGGATCGTTTTAAAACTCTTTTTTGCCATGTAAAAGCAGAAAAATTTTCTGGAGCATAATCGCCTTTTCTGCCTGTTTGCATATTCATAACACCAATTCTTACATCAGGTGATAAATTACCAGAAAGTCTTGCGCCAAATAGGATAGGAATTTTATTACCTTCTTTATCTAAGCCAATGGTTCTAGAATAAAATGGCCGAATGGGAGGGATGCCGAATCCAGCAAATAGATCTGCATTTTCTAAAAAAAAGGCCCTTCTCTCTGGCAAGAAAATACTAAACCTGGTTAAGTTGGTCACTTGGTTATCTACTTCCACTTGGGAGAAGTCTGGATTGATTGTTAAATCTAAATTTAAAGAAGAGGTCAATCCAATTTTAGCATCAAAACCACCATTACCAGTTGTTTCGGTCTGGCTGTTTGATTTATCTTCGCTGATGCCACCTGTTAAATAAGGCAGTAAAATCACATTATTGGAACTAGCTGGTGGATTGGTTGGCCATTTCATCAATCCTGTGTAACCAAGGTCGTAAGATTTAAAATTTGGACCCATTCTTGTCCATGTACTATACTCGAAATTTTTTGCATCAATACGAACAAAGTTGACCCCCCAATTTTTATTTTCTGAATTATAACGAATAAACTTCAGAGGAATCGCAATTTCAGCAATCCAGTAATTACCATAATCTTTAGTCATAGAAAACCACTTAGTATCCCAGCTGTAACTAAGTCCATCTTCACTATCCCCTGTCAACTGACCTTCTGATTGCACATTCAATGCACTTAAAACAAAATAAAATCCGTTTGTCTTTTGATTCAAGGGGTCTAAAACAATGGCAACTCCATCGTTTCCATCGTGTCCAATATCTCTTTTTAAACTTTTGATAATGGCAGTACCACTGTCATATACTTTGAAGGCAAAATATAAATTTTTATCATCGAATAAATATTTTACCTCAGTTTGTTTTTTTGCCGCTCCAATATCATTAGGAAATTTTTTATAAAATTGACTAACTGCTTCTACTGTATTCCATGCATGCATGGAATACAGTAGAAGCAGTTAGTCAATTTTATAAAAAATTTCCTAATGATATTGGAGCGGCAAAAA
>JABMML010000089.1 GCA_013205585.1 Chitinophagaceae bacterium
ATAAACTTGATGGAATTAGAAAAGAATAATAAGTCTAAGTTTCAGGAGCAACTAGATGCCTTATCAAGAATCAACATTGACTTACGCTGATTATCAACAATTTGCTCGGTGCGTAAAATGGTGCGTATCTTACATTAACTCCTTCATAATCAGTATAATTAGGTTCTTAAATTAGTGTGGTCCATCGCTCAAAAAATCACTTTAAATCACCGTAGATCACTCTAAATCATCATTAAAGTCGGATTTCCCGTCAAAAAAGCAATTTAAAGGCGTTTGAAGATGATTTAAAACTATAAAAACTGTGCGCAGTTTGATGCGCATTGAATTTTTATTTGCTAATATTAGCAGGATATTATAATTTTGATACAGCAATATATTATAATTTAGATACAACACGTTATTATAATTTTGCTACAACAAGAAATTATAATATTTAAAATGTTTGTATGGCAACCCCTTCTGAAAAACTAGCGGCTTCTCTTGAGATTTTAAAGGCCCAACAAGACAAAGGCAAGATAGCCATAAAACGTAGTGAGTTAACCAGAACGCATAAGGACAGGCTTTTGAAGAATGGTTTCATCAGTGAGGTATATTCTGGTTGGTTTATTATTTCATCGCCAGAAAACAAAGAAGGGGATAGTACTTCTTGGTATAGTTCTTATTGGAAGTTTTGTGCGCAGTATTTGAATTACAAATACAAGAATCAGTGGTGCATGTCAGCAGAGCAATCTTTAATGATTCATGCTGGCAATTGGACGGTTCCCAAGCAATTAATTATAAAATCACCTAAGGCAAATAACTTCAAAACAGATTTGCCCTTTGATACTTCTTTATTCCATATGAAGTCAAAATTGCCACTTAAGTCTGAAGTGGAAGTATTGGATGGTTTAAACGTTTTGAGTTTATCAAGTGCTTTAGTGAATGCATCTTCAAATATCTATTTACAAAATGCGACTGATATGCGTACAGCATTATCGCTTGTAAAATCCTCTTCTGATATCTTAAGTATATTATTAACTGGTGGGCAATCAATTATTGCCGGTAGGCTTGCTGGTGCTTTCAGAAATATTAAAAAAGATAAAATTGCTGATGACATTATTAAAACAATGCAGGGTGTTGGTTACGATGTTCGTGAGTTAGATCCATTTAATGATCATTTAAATATTTCATTTTCGTCAAAAGATGCATCGCCTTATGCCAATCGAATAAAAATAATGTGGTCGGATTTTAGAAAAGTGATCATTGAAAAATTTCCTGCTGCTCCAGGTATGCCAAAAAACATAGAGAAATTTATTAGCACCGTTAAAGAGATTTATGTTACAGATGCTTACCACTCCTTATCAATCGAGCGGTATCAAGTAACACCGGAGTTAATTGATCGTGTTAGAAATGGAAGTTGGAATGCAAAAGATAATGATGGGGATAGTAAACAAAGAGATGCAATGGCAGCTAAAGGTTATTGGGATGCATTTCAGATGGTAGAAAAAAGTATCCGTAAAGTATTAACTGGAGACAATGCCGGTGAAGTATTAGATAATGACCATGGTGATTGGTATCGTGCATTATTTGGTCCGAGTGTTGTTTCAGGTTTATTAAAGCCAGCCGATTTAGCTGGCTACAGAAATCATCAAGTGTATATTACAAATTCAATGCATGTACCTTTAAATAGTGAAGCAGTTAGAGATGCGATGCCAGTGTTAATGGGATTATTAGCAGAGGAAAGTGAAGCATCGGTCAAAGCTGTTTTAGGACATTTTATTTTTGTATTTATTCATCCTTATATGGATGGCAATGGTAGAATGGGAAGATTCATTATGAATTTAATGCTTGCATCTGGAGGTTATCCATGGACAGTGATACCAGTTCAACAAAGAAGTAAGTATATGAAAACATTAGAGGAGGCAAGTGTGCATCTAAATATTTTGCCTTTTGTAGAATTCTTAAGTCATTTGGTGAATGAGAGCATGCAAGGAAAACCAGTTGCAAGTATTTCCTGAAATAAGGACATTTTTGGGATAAAAAAAGTGTTGTATAGTGCGTAGTCAAATGTAAATGTTGCAACTAAAGTATTTACTATGACTCAATTTTAACCTTCCGTATTATTGGCAAAAACATCAAGCCCGTACTCACTTTTTAACCTAATTTAGTAAGGGTTAAAAAATTATTTTTTGGGGTAAATGATACAACGCTCACGGTCTTATAAATAATTGATAATCAATATTTTATGACGAAGATAGGTCTTGGTCCATTATACATGAAAATATACGTAAATCAACGTAAAAACTCGATTGGTGACAAAACTGCGGTCGAGATTCGGTTTTGAATACATAAAACATGCCAAAATAATATTTAAAATCATTTATTTAGTATGCAATTGGATGCGCAGCTGTATTAAAGTAAATGTATATGAGCTCTTAGCCTAGCTATGATATCATCAAAATCGGGCTGACCTTTGTAGTATAAATTTGATGATTTTTGATATCGTTCCTTGAATGAATTAAAAATATTTTCATCTTCCAATGTTAAAGCAGGATGATTTTTTAAGTCAATTGCTGCATCTGCACCTTTGATACGTTTCTTTTTATGCTCATTGTATTTTTCACTACCAATAAACTCAATTACAGATTCGGTATTTAAAAGGCAATATACATCGTAATATTGTCTCATAAAATTCACTTGATCATCAGTACTGCCTGCTTCTAATTTTTGGATTTCTTTTCTATGCTTGCTAATAATGGTTTGTACTTTCTCTACAAATGTATATTCTGGTAAATAACAATGCACTCC
>JABMML010000090.1 GCA_013205585.1 Chitinophagaceae bacterium
TCCTTGCCTTCTAAGACCGCTTCTATGACTTCTTCTTGCTGAGGCCTAAATTGAGTATAGCCCCAATACTGTTTTAATATGGCTTGAATATTTTCCAAAAGAACTAGACCAATTTTTTCTTAAATAATCTTAATGAATTAATGGCTAGTACTACATCACTTAATCCCATAATAAGGGCTCCATAAGTGGGTCCCCAAGTACCTAATAGGCCAAGGGCTGCCACCGGAATGGCAATAATATTATAAGAAAATGCCCAGGCTAAATTTTCTTTAATGGTTTCATAAGTTCTTCTACCAAGACCTAAGGCCATGGGTAAATTCTTAAGTCCTTGATTCATTAAAATAACTTGCGCACTTTGTATAGCTATATGAGAAGCGTTGCTTAAAGAAATACCAATAGTCGCTTTTGCTAAGGCAGGCGCGTCGTTAATACCATCGCCCACCATGGCAGTAGGACTTATTTTAGTAAGGGCTTCTAATTTATTTAATTTATCTGCGGGGCTTTGTTCGCTAATAATTTCTTGAATGCCTAAGGCCTTACCCACTTGTTCACATTTTATTTTTCGATCACCACTTAATAATATGGTATGAATACCTTGTTTATGCAGAGTGGCAATTACTTCTTTTGCTTCCGGTCTAATTTCATCAGCTACATCAATCCAACCTATGAATACATTATTTTTTTGAATGTAAATATTATGTCCATCTTCTGCTTTAGTTTCTTTTTTACTTTCTTTCAAAGTATCATAAGAGCCTGCAAAGTAAGTATTGCCTTCTTTATCGGTTGCTTGAATACCCCTTCCTTTTATTTCTTCAATAGTTTTCCATTTAATATCTTCTTTGTTTTTCCAATGGGTGCTAATGCATTTTGCAATAGGGTGGTTGGAATATTTTTCTAAAGAGTAAGCAATTTGTTTAAAATCATTTTCTGTAATGCCTTCTTCCGTTTTAAAATTAGTAATGGTAAAATGACCAGAAGTTAAAGTGCCCGTTTTATCAAATACGACTTGTTTGATATCCTTAAAAGTTTCTAAACTTTTTGCATTTTTAAATAAGACTCCATTACGAGCACCCCTGCCTAGTCCCACCGCAATGGCTGCAGGTGTGGCTAAGCCCATGGCGCAAGGGCATGATATAACCAGTACTGCAATGGCTCTTAGCATACTTGCCCCAAATCCAATATCAGTTATAATGAAGTTGCCAATAAGTGTAAGTAGGGCTATGCCTAAAACCAAGGGTACAAAAATGGCACTAATTTTATCGGCTAAAATTTGCACGGGTGGCTTTTCACCTTGCGCAGCCTTCACCATTTTTAAAATATTGGCAAGCACTGTATCGTCACCCACTGCAGTAACATAGGCTTTAATGGTTCCATTTTCAATAGTGCTGCCGCCTAATAATATATCGTGCATTTTTCTAAATACAGGAACACTTTCTCCGGTAACAATACTTTCATTCACGCTGGCCTCTCCCCATAAAATTTTACTATCCATGGGAATGGTTTCGCCTGCATTGACTAAAATAATATCGCCCACTTTTAAACTCGTACTTTCTACATTAAAAATAATTTCTTTATGATTTTCATCAAAGACAATCATATTGGCCATTACTTTTTGTGCTTTCACTAAATCTTTTAAAGCGCGTTGTGTAGATTGTACCGAAGCGTCTTCTAAGTAGTTACCAAAAAATACGAGTGTAATAATGGTGGCAGTAGTTTCATAATAAGCAAAGGAAGCGCCTTGTCCAATTATGGTTCCGTATAAACTATAACCAAAAGAAGCAATGGCACCAATGGCCACTAGTACATTCATATTGGGAATACCCTGGGTAATACTATACCATGCGCTTTTTCCAAAATAAGACATACCTAATATAAAAACGGGTAAAGTAAAAGCAAGTTGAACATAGGGGTTCATTAGCAAATGAATATGCACACCTGGTATCATATGCATCACTAAAGGAACTGTGAATAGCAAAGAAAATAAAGCGCGGTCTTTATTATTATCCAACCATTTTTTAACCTGCTTCTCTTGCTGCCCTCTAACTTTATAGCCTAGTTTTTGTATGCCCTTAATTAATGTTTCTTTTTTTATTTCCTGCGGCATTTCAAACTGTACTTCGCCATCCATAAAACTTACTTTAGGGGCGTCGATGCCACTAGTTTGTAAATATTTATGTATAGATAAAGCGCAATTGGTGCAACTCATGCCGTCTACCTTCCACTGTACTGATTCCATATCCTTTGTTTTTCACCCTAAAGGTACGAAGACATTTTAGCTTATTTTAAAGCATTAATACGCTAGTAGACATTCTATTGTTGCCTATCTTTGGATTATGGAAATGAACTATTCTTTAAAGGAACTAAGCCAGGTGGCAGGGGCCCTCTTAAAGGCTTATGGTCATAAGCCAATATGGGCTTTCCAAGCGCCCATGGGTGCAGGCAAGACTACCCTCATAGCTGCAATTTGTAAAGAAATGGGTATTACAGACCATGTCACCAGCCCTACTTTTGCCATTATGAACCAGTACGATGCGGCGGGAAAATTAGTTTTTCATATGGATTGGTACCGTTTGCAAGACGAAAAGGAAGCCCAAGGGGCCGGGGTAGAAGCTGCTTTAGAGCAGGCCGACCACTGTTTTATAGAGTGGCCTGAAAACGCCAAAGGCCTGCTTCCCGATCAAACACAGTACTTCCAAATTGAAATTTTAGATCCAGAACATAGAAGGATTTTTATACCTTCATAAAAATATTTTTATAATGAGCAGTATCAAACCACAAATACATAGTGCTTTTTCCTTTGAAACACAGGAAGAAGTATTAGATATTCCTCAAAAAAGTAAGCCCTTGTTAATTGGTATTCCCAAAGAAATGGCTTTTCAAGAAAATAGAATTGGACTCATTCCAGAAGCAGTAAGTGTACTTGTTGCCAATGGGCATGAAGTGTTAATGCAATCGAATGCAGCAGAAGGCAGTAGGTATTCAGACAATGATTATTCAGAAGCAGGCGCTCAAATTGTGGTTGATAAAGAAGCAGTATATAAGTGTCCTATACTTGTAAAAACGGCGCCACCCGTTGAAGCCGACTTGCCTTATTTACAAATGCATCAAACCATTATTTCTCCTTTGCATTTAACGGCGGTGAAAAAAGAATTGATGGAGCAGTTGATGGCTAAAAAAATTACTGCACTGGCGCTTGAAAATATTAAAGATGAAAATCAAAACTATCCTATATTAAGAAGTATGGGAGAAATTACAGGCAGTGCGGTGATGTTAATTGCAGGTCAGTACTTAAGTAATTTTAATCAGGGTAAGGGTATTTTATTAGGAGGTGTTAGTGGTGTGCCACCCACAAAAGTGGTCATTATTGGCGCCGATATTATTGGAGAATTTGCCACAAGAAATGCACTAGCCTTAGGGGCCAGTGTGAAAGTGTTTGATAATAATGTTTCAAGATTACAAAGGCTTCAAAATAATTTAGGACAAAGAGTATGGACAAGTGTATTAGAGCCAAAAATTTTAGCCAAGCAACTTAAAACTTGTGAAGTAGCAGTAGGGGCTTTAAGAAATGATTTTGGAAGAGCGCCCATTGTAGTAACAGAAGAAATGGTAGCTGCCATGCGTCCGGGTAGTATTATTATAGATGTGGCTATTGATAGAGGAGGTTGTTTTGAAACCAGTGAATTAACTAATCATGAAAATCCAATTATTATTAAACATAATGTACTTCATTATGGTGTGCCTAATATTCCTAGTGGGTTTGCGCGTACGGCTAGTCAAGCTATTAGTAATGTGTTAATGCCTTTATTAGTTCAAGTAGGTGATCAAGGTGGCTTGGCTGAAATTATTTGGCAACAAGCACATCTAAGAGAAGGCATTTATTTATACAAAGGGGCTTTAACCGATTTGTATATTAGTGCAAAATTTGGTTTGAAATTTACCGATTTGAATTTGATCATTGCTAGCAGAAGCTAGTCCAGCTTATAATCCATTAAATTCACTTGTGCTTGACAGAATTTATATTCTGCTGGGTCATTGCTACCTACAATAATCAATTTGTGCATAGCAAAGTCCTTCATTAAAGTATCATATAAGGCGTAGCCTTCTTTATCTAAATTACTGCAAGGCTCGTCTAATAATAAAATAGGACAGTCGGAAAAAATAGCGAGTGCTAATTTTAACCTTTGCTTCATACCACTACTATAATAACGTATTTGTTTATGCGCAGCCGTTTTTAAACCAATGAGTGCAAGTATTTTTTCAGTACTCAACTGTTTTTGTAATGGTTTAAATTGAGATTGAAATTCAAACTGTTCTGTGGCGGTAAATTCTTCTACTAATTCTAAATAGGGTGCTGCAAAACTAATTTGCTCGTAAATAGTATTGGCGTCAAATGGTCCCCATTCAATGCTACCCTTGGTTAGACCGCTATACCCCGCAATAATTTGTAATAAAGTACTTTTTCCAGAACCATTGTTACCTACTAGTGCATAATGCTTACCTGCTTCAAATTGAAAACTAAGATTTTTAAAAATCCATTCTTTATTAAATCGTTTGCAGGCTTCTGCTAGGCTTATTTGCATAAATGATTAATCTTCTTCCACCAATCCTTTACCAAATCTTTTAATAATACCTCTGCCGCTATCGCGAATAAAGGTTACAATTTCATCACGCTCATCAGTGGCTGGAATTTCTTCTTCAATAAATTCAAGCGCCTGCGTCGTATTCATTCCTTTGTTAAATATATAACGGTAGATATCTAGGATATGGTTAATTTTTTCTAAGTCAAAACCTCTTCTTTTCAATCCCACACTATTCACACCACCATAACTTAAAGGATTACGCACTGCTTTAATATAAGGAGGCACATCCTTGCTTACCAAGCTACCTCCAGCAATATAAGCGTGTTGACCAATATTTACAAACTGATGCACGGCACTCACTCCAGCAATCCAAGCATAATCACCTAAGGTAACATGGCCTGCAATTTGTACACTATTACTTAATATACAATGGTTACCAATAATACAATCGTGTGCAATATGACTATAGGCCATAATTAAACAGTTGTTACCTACCTTGGTAATCCATCTATCGGAAGTACCTCTGTTAATGGTTACAAATTCACGAATGGTGGTATTGTCTCCAATTTCAACCGTTGTTTTTTCTCCGTTAAATTTTAAATCTTGAGGATCGGCGCCAATAACAGCACCAGGAAAAATGCGACAATTTTTTCCAATTTTAGTGCCATTCATAACGGTCACAGAACTTCCAATCCAAGTACCTTCTCCTATAGTCACTTCGCCGTGTATAACGGTAAAAGGATCAATCTTAACATTGGATGCAATTTTTGCATTCGGATCAATATAGGTAAAGGGATGTGTCATATTTATTTTAGGGGTTCAATTATTTATCTGTTCTTTTTACAACTTGTGCCACCAAGTCTGCTTCGGTGACTACTTTTCCACCCACATAGACGGTGCCACGCATTTCACAAATACCTCTTCTAATAGGACTGGTTAATTCCATTTTAAGTAACATGGTATCACCTGGTCTTACCATTTGTTTAAACTTGCAATTATCAATTTTTAAAAAATAAGTATCGTATTCGCCTTTTGGCATGGCGTTAATGCAAAGTATGCCGCCAGTTTGTGCAAGGGCTTCAATTTGTAAAACACCAGGCATAACAGGATTGCCCGGAAAATGCCCAGGAAAAAACCATTCGTTGAAGGTTACATTTTTTACACCCACAATAACCGTATCTGTTAATTCAATAATTTTATCTACAAATAAAAACGGATGACGATGTGGTAAAGTTTTTTCAATTTGCTCTAAAGCAAATACAGGCGTTGCGGCAGGGTCGTAAACAGGTACATCTTTAACGTGCTTATTTTTTTTGATGTACTGCTTAATTTTTTTAGCAAATTCAACATTGCTACTATGTCCTGGTCTATTGGCAATAATGCGGGCTTTAATGGGATAGCCAATTAAGGCTATATCACCAATGACATCTAATAACTTATGTCTTGCAGGCTCATTAGGAAATCTTAATTCTAAATTGTTTAAATAGCCTTCGCTTTTTACTTCAATTTTGTCTCTTTTAAAAACCTTGGCGAGTCGGCTCATCTCTTGTTCAGACACAGGCTGGTCCACTACCACAATGGCATTGTTGATATCACCGCCTTTAATTAAATCATTTTTTAATAAAGCTTCTAGTTCATGTAAAAAACAAAATGTTCTACAAGGGGCAATTTCAGATTTGAATTCTTTAATTGTTTTTAAGGCAGCATGTTGTGTGCCTAAAACGGGGCTATTGAAATCTATTAAAGTAGTTATTTGATAATCTAATGCAGGAAGGGCTACCATTTCTACACGCTTTGCATCGTCGTAGTGAAAAATATTTTCATCAATACTATACCAAGCTTTTGCAGCATCTTGTTCTACCACACCTGCTTTTTCTATGATTTCAATAAATGGAGCCGAGCTTCCATCGATAATAGGAATTTCAGGTCCGTTGACTTGTATTAAACAATTGTCAATACCTAAACCCACTAAGGCAGCTAAAATATGTTCTACTGTACTTATTTTGGCATCGCCTAATTGTAGGGTGGTTCCTCTACTTGTATCGGTAACTAAATCGCAGTCTGCTTTAATAATAGGTTGGTTGGGTAAATCTGTTCTTTGAAATTGATAACCAAAACCAGGGTTGGCCGGATTCAAAGTCATTTTTACTAAAACCCCCGTATGTAATCCAGTTCCACTAATACTAATGTTCTTTGAAATAGTATGTTGTTTGTCGGGATTAAAATGTTGATCCATGCTTTTTTGTTTAATGTATATCTCCTTCTTAAAGTGGTGATATTCAGCAAAATTAGCTGATTTAACCTTTTTGAGACAGTTGTTGGACCATTATTTCCAATTCTTTAACTCTTTTTTCAAGTGCAGGCAGGTTTTTCTGGGCTACTTGCGCTCTTAGAAAGGCCGATTGCTCCCTAGCAGGATAACCAGATAGGGTAATACCCCCTTCTTTGAAGTCCTTGGTGATGCCTGTTCTAGCGGTTATTTTTATACCATCAGCAATGATTACATGTCCAATAGTGCCAGACTGACCACCCATCATAACGCCTTTCCCAATCTTGGTACTACCGCTAATGCCCACTTGAGCAGCAATGACCGTATTTTCTCCTATTTCAACGTTATGTGCAATTTGTATTAGGTTATCAATTTTCACGCCTTTTTTAATAATGGTTGAACCAATGGTAGCTCTATCTATCGTCGTATTGGATCCAATTTCAACATCGTCTTCAATGATTACATTTCCTAACTGAGGAATTTTTTGATAAGATCCATCTTCTTTGGGTGCAAATCCAAAACCATCACTTCCAATAATGGATCCCGCATGTATGGTAATATTATTACCCAACACGCAGTCCGAATAAATAATAACACCTGCATGTATGGTTACATTATCTCCTATAATTACATTTTCACCAAGGACAGCGTTTGGAAATATTTTTACATGCTTACCTGTTTTTACATTTTCGCCAACATAAGCAAAGGCGGCTACAAAATTTTGTTCACCTAGCTTCGCAGTGCTTGCTATAAAACAAGGAGATTGAATGCCCACTAAATTTTCATTTTTCATTTCTTGGTACTTCGTTAATAAAGTAGCAAAAGCAGCATAGGCATCGGGCACTCTAATTAAAGTAGCAGCTACTTGTTTTTTCAAAACCAAAGACTCGTTTACTATAATTACTGAAGCCTTTGTTGTATAAAGAAAGTCCTCATATTTTGGGTTGGCTAAAAAAGAAATTTCCCCAGGCATGGCCGATTCTATTTTACCAAATTGTTTTACCACCACAGTCGCGGCTCCTTCAATTTTTCCTTGAATAAGTAAAGCAATCTGTTGGGCAGTAAAGGAAAGCATAGGGTATTATTTAAATGAGGGGCTTATGCCTTTAATAAGCAAATATAAAATTTTTTAACGGGTGCTGAAAGACTTTCATTAATGATCGTGTCTTGTATTTTAGAAATACTACTTACCTCGCCTGATTTAAGCAATATTTTAATAGTTTCTACGTCTTCTTTGTACAAAGTATTAGAGGCAGTTCCTTTAAAGCATAGATAAGATAAATCGGTATCGTTCATAGCGAAGGCTGCCTTTGTTTGTGCATAGGCGCTGTCCCATTGTTGCTTTGAAATAGGGTTTGATTGCAGTTGGCATTTATAGCCTTTTCTAGTCATCAGCCTTTGGCATAATAAGGATAAAACTGGGTCGCTGTGGTGTTGCCACTTTTTGATAGCGAATAGTATATCGGTATCGTCTAATTGGCAGTAAAAAGCTAAATTAATATCGCTTAATTTTCCACTAAACTCCCCTAAGAAATAATCCAAAACCTCAGAAATTTTTACGGCTTGGTCTTTTTGCTGGTATAAATATTGGGCGCGTTCTACAATTTTAACCAACATATTTTCTGAAGCAATAACGGTTTTATGTTGGTATACCTGCCAGTACATAAGTCGTCTTGAAAGTAAAAATTTTTCTACACTATTAATTCCTTTTTCTTCTACTACTAATTCATTGTTATGTACGGTGAGCATTTTTAAAATTCGCTCATAACCTACCACACCTTCGCTTACGCCTGTGAAAAAACTATCGCGAGAAAGATAGTCTAACCGGTCTACATCTAATTGCCCGCTAATTAATTGGTGTAAAAACTTTTTAGGATATTGGTTGGTAAATATTTGAATGGCTAAATCTAATTTGCCTTTTAAATTTTCCCCCTCGCCTTCATTTAATTTTTGCATGATTAATAAAGAGAGGTCCTCATGGCTTACGCCTTTTAATAAAACATTTTCAAGTGCATGTGAAAAGGGGCCATGTCCAATATCGTGTAATAAAATTGCTGCTTTTACTGCTTGCGTTTCTTCAGGGGTAATTTCAATGCCTTTATCTTTTAATTCTGCAATGGCAATACACATTAAATGATAAGCGCCTAAGGAATGATGCAGTCGCGTATGCACTGCACCAGGATACACTAACTGTGCTAATGCCATTTGTTGTATCCTTCTTAATCTTTGATAATAGGGATGCGCGATGAGTTCAAATATAACTGGGTCATTAATGGTAATAAAACCATGAACGGGGTCATTTATAATTTTTCTGTGTGTAAAAGCCATAGTTAAATTGTGCCATAAAGGTACGAAATGTGAATAACTCCTAGTGCTTATTTAAAACTGTAATTGTACAAAAAACTACCTTTGTTACCACGTATTATCCTATAAATCAATACTTACTATGAAATTGACCCAGACAACTTTAGACAAATTAGAGGACATTTTAGGCGAATCGGAATTTGTGGTTCGTTATGAGCGTGGCAATTTTCAAAGTGGCTGGTGCTTGTTGGAAGCCAAAAGAATTGTGGTCTTAAATAAGTTCTTGAATTTAGAGGCAAAAATTAATACATTGTTAGAGTTAATACCTGTTTTAAATATTCAATTTGATAAATTAACGCATGAATCTCAAAAGCTTTACACTGAAGTAAAAAAGCTTTCTTTGACAGAAGTTAACACGGCAGTGACAACGGCTTAAATTATTTAGTTTGCTCGATATTACTATTTTAGGATCAGGAACAAGTACAGGCGTCCCTTTAATTGGATGCAATTGTGAGGTATGCACTTCTACTAATACCAAGAATAAAAGATTAAGAACAAGTATTAAGATAAGCTCACCTACTACGACTGTTGTAATAGATACTACCCCCGATTTCAGGTATCAAATGCTTAGAACGCATACTACTAAAATTGATGCAGTGGTATTTACGCATCCGCACCGTGACCACTATGCAGGATTGGATGATATCAGGCCCTTCAATTATTTTTCGCAGAAGTCAATGGCTATTTATGCTAATGAAATAACGCAAGTGGCTATTAAAAGAGATTTTTATTATGCCTTTGAAAATGATAAAGAGGATGGCTTGCCTGAAATGATTTTACATACTATTAATAAGGACGCTTTCACTATTGGTAACATTCCATTTATACCCATTCATGTAATGCATAGAGATATGCCCGTGCTAGGTTTTAGAATAGGCGATTTTACCTATATCACCGATGCTAATTTTATACCGGAGACAGAAATGGAAAAAATTAAAGGATCGAAGGTATTCATTTTAAACGCCTTAAGAAAACAAACACATCCCACGCATTATAATTTAGAACAGGCTTTAGAAGTGGCGGCTGCCTTAGATATACCTCAAGTTTATTTCACTCATTTTAGTCATCAAATAGGCCTGCATGATGAAGTGGAAGCCAGTCTGCCAAAGGGTATTCAGCTGGCCTATGACGGCATGCAGTTCTCGATTTAAGTTTTATCTTTTCCTAAACAAGTATTTATACGCTGTATTTGCATTTTAATATTGACTAACTAGTGTAAAATTTACTTTATGCAAAGCGGTTGGAAGTCCTATTTCATTTTTTCCAAAAAAGAGCAAAGGGGTATCATGGTATTGGGCATCATTTTACTTAGCACTATGCTTCTGGGTATACTATTGCCTAGAAAAAAGACAGCAATTGTTTCGAATCAATCAATGCCCTTATTTTATTTTGACCCCAATACCATTGATAGCATAACAGCCATTCGATTAGGCATACCTAGTAGACAAGTAATAACCTTAATGCGCTATAGGAATAAAGGAGGCAGATTTTATGATAAAGAAGATATAGCCAAGCTCTATGGGCTTAAAAAAGAATTAGTAGCACAATTAATTCCTTATGTAGTTATCAAAAATGTAGATAGAAATACGTTAGTAAAGCAGGATGTAAATAAAAACTTAAATGAATGGAGTATTGATATCAATATTGCCGATGAAAAGCAGTGGGCAGCTAAAACAAAATTGACTCCAGCCATTATTCAAAATATTATTAGGTATAGAAATTATTTAGGAGGCTTTACAAATTTGAATCAAATGAAAAAAGTGTATGGGTTAGGGGAAGCCAATTTTTATTTATTAAAATCACATTTAAAATTGGGAAAATTGAATAATACTAAACCTAATGCTAGTACCATGTCCTTTGAAAGCTGGAAGGCGCTTGGCTTATTTCAAGATCGAGAAATTACAAAAATTTTACGCATTAGAAAAGAGAATGGGGGACGTATTGGCTGGAAAGAACTGGTCATTTTATTTGATTTAACTGAGCAGCAGGCCGAAATGCTTCAAAATACTATTCAAATAAGTGAATGAAAACCAATTACTTAAAATAGTTATTTCGCTGCTTTGAAAATTTGGTTCACTGCGCCTCCCAACATCGGAAATTTTTCTTTCACAAAAGCGGCTATGATTTCAATAGATTGCTTTGCTTGTTCTGGTGTTAGGTTCGCTTCTTTTACTAGGCGATCAATTAGTTCTTGCATGGTAATTATATTTATGGGTGTTATGTATAAAATTTAAATTCTTGGAAGTAAGCTATTTTTAAAGTTAAGCTACTTTTAAACTGCTTAACTTGCTTTTGTTAAACATTTTTTTAGCATACTCAATAGTCACATTAAATTCAGTAGCATTGGTTCCTGGCATTTCAAACATGGCTTGGGTAAACAAGCTTTCGCAAATACTTCTTAAACCTCTAGCCCCTAATTTATATTCCATGGCCTTTTCCACAATAAAATCATACACTTCATTATCAATGCTTAATTTTATTTTCTCAATAGCAAAAAGTTGAGTGTATTGTTTAATTAAAGCGTTTTTTGGCTCTGTTAAAATGCTTCTTAAAGTGACAGCATCTAAAGGCTCTAAATGCGTAATGATAGGAAGCCTTCCTAAAAGTTCTGGAATTAATCCAAAAGATTTAATATCCTGTGCATTCACAAAGCGAAGTAAATTCTTTCTTTGTAATTCTTGTTCATCTTTATTGACACTAAATCCAATGGCGTTGGTATTAATTCTTCTGGCAATAATTTTATCAATGCCATCAAAAGCACCTCCGCAAATAAATAATATATTCTTAGTATCTACCTTAATCATTTTTTGTTCAGGATGTTTACGCCCCCCTTGAGGCGGAACTAGTACATCGGTACCCTCTAACATTTTTAATAAACCTTGTTGAACGCCTTCTCCACTTACATCTCTTGTAATAGAGGCGTTATCTCCTTTGCGGGCAATTTTATCTATTTCATCTATATATACAATGCCTCTTTCTGCAGCTTCTACATCATAATCACAGTTTTGTAATAAGCGCGTTAACATGCTCTCCACATCTTCACCTACATAACCTGCTTCTGTAAACACCGTAGCGTCAACAATGGCAAATGGAACATTTAATAATTTAGCAATGGTTTTAGCTAGTAAAGTTTTACCTGTGCCCGTTTCTCCAATCATAATCACATTGCTTTTTTCAATCTCTACTTCATTTTTGCTAGTAGTAGGTAAATTGATACGCTTAAAGTGATTGTATACGGCTACACATAATATTTTCTTTGCATCATCTTGGCCAATAATGTATTGGTCCATAAAGGCTTTAATGGCCATTGGCTTTTGTACTTTTAGCGTACCCGCCTTGCCTTCTGCTTTTTTCTGGTGAAACTCTTTGACAATAATTTCATGCGCATGTTCTATACAGTTTTCACATATATGTCCGTCTTGACCAGCAATCAGAATTTTTACTTCGTCGCGGTTGCGGCCACAAAATGAACAATGTATAGCGGGAGATTTTGCCATTTTCATATTTTAGAGTTGTTTGGCGATTTTATCTACGATACCATAGGCTACTGCTTCTTTAGCATCCATCCAATAATCTCTATCAAAGTCGCTCATAATTTGAGCAAATGTTTTACCACAATTTTCCGCTAATATTTTAGCACCTAATTCTTTTGTTTTGCGAATTTGTTCAGCGTGAATTTCAATGTCGGTACTATTGGCCTGAAAATAGCCGCCAATACTTGGTTGATGTATCATGACTTCACCATGCGGGAATATAGTTCGCTTTCCTTTTTCACCAGCACTAAGTAAAATAGAGCCCATACTAGCAGCAAGACCCATACAAATAGTATGTACAGGGCTTTTGATTAATTTAATGGTATCATACATGACCATGCCACTTGTTACCACGCCCCCTGGGCTATTGATATAAAATTTAATTTCAGTACCTGGTTTATCGGCCTCTAATAAAATAAGTTTGTTAACGATATCCTTTGCAGATTTGTCGTCCACAGGGCCCCATAAATAAATGGCTCTTTTCTCGAAAAAAAGATGCTCCATTTTTTTGTTTAAAAAACTAGGTGCCGCCTCTTCTTTTTTATCTTCTTTAGGCTCTTCTTCTTCCTCCATTAAATATCTCTTGTTGACTATCATAAAATGTATTTGAACAGTTTTATTATTTTTTTAATTTTCTTGGGTTGGTTAATAAGACTTCATCTACCAATCCATATTCTTTTCCTTCTGCAGCTGTCATCCAAAAATCACGATCACAATCCTTGGCAACGGTTTCTAAATCCTTATGGGTATGATGTGCAATCACTTCATACAATTCATTTTTTAATTTCTTAATTTCTCTAGCTGTAATTTCAATATCAGAAGCCTGTCCACCAATAGCACCGCTAGGTTGGTGTAACATAATTCTACTATGTTTTAAAGCCGTTCTTTTACCTTCAACACCTGCACATAATAAAATAGCGCCCATACTTGCTGCCATGCCTGTACAAATAGTAGCCACATCGGGGCTAATAAATTGCATGGTATCATAAATACCTAGGCCTGCATAAACACTTCCGCCTGGGCTATTGATATACATTTGAATATCCTTGGTACGGTCGGTACTTTCTAAAAAAAGTAATTGAGCGGTTACAATATTGGCTACATAGTCGTTGATGCCCTCGCCTAAAAATATAATACGGTCCATCATCAATCTACTGAATACATCCATGCTGGCCACATTCATGGGGCGCTCCTCAATAATATAAGGGGTTAGGTTGGTTACACTTTTTTTGTACTGGTGTAAAGTATTGCTACTGATACCCTTATGCTTGATGGCATACTGCTCAAATTCTTGTCCTAAATTCATAATTGCTATTTTCTGTTAGTAAAGGTAAATCCTTGTAATCAAAGGAAGTACAAAAAGGGTGCCAAACTTTGGCCCTAAATGCCTCCATTTGAGCCAAATTGTATTGACAATCAATAAACTAGATAATTATTCCCAGCCTAGTGCTTATGATTATTCAGCATATCGGCGAATTTCTCCGCTTCTATGGCTTCATCCTTGGCTTCCACTTCAGACTCGATGGCAGTGAATAATTTGTCTGTACTTATTCTTTGATAACTATCTTCTACAAATTTTCTGTCCTGCATCATTCTCACTGCGTAGTCTTCTAACCATTTATCGTTGTCCCCTAAGGCACCCATTTGTGGTCCCATATAACTCATCAATTGTTGCTTAGCAAAGTTTTTTAAATCTTCTGCTACAACTTCAATTTTATGATCTAATGTTAATTGGCTATTAATTAAAGTCCATTTTAATTGGTCTTGGAATACTGGATATTCTTTTTCTGTTTCTTCTTCTGTTCTTTGTTTTTCTCCACCTTTTTGTAACCAACGTTTTAAGAAGGCCACTGGAAATTCCATTTTAGTTTGATCAATTAAGCCATGATAAATTTGATCATGAATTTGATTCTTGGCTTGCTGCTCATAATAACCTTCAATATCTTTTTTGATAGCTGCTCTAAATGCTTCTTCTGTTTGGATGGCTTCATTAGGGTAGGTGGCTAAAAATAATGTTTCATCCAATGCAGCTTTTTCTACTAAGCCCACTTTAGTGATTAGTATTTTAAAATATTTATCGGCATCACTTTTTGAAATACCTAAATCACCTACAATAATCTCTAATTCCTTATCCTCAAAGGCTTTGCTCAATTGGATCACCACTGTGTCATCCTTTTTCTTACCCATGAATTGCTTTCTTGCTTTCTGGGCAAAATATTTTACTAGTAAAGAATTATCTTTTACTATACCGCCTTCAATTTCGTTACCGTCTTTATCTGTTTCAGTAAAATTAATGTTAATTACATTCTCGTCTGACTCCACCATTTCAGGGTCGGTCATTTTACCATTACGCGTTTGAATTCTTTCCACTTCGTTTTGAATCATTTCATCGGTTACTTTTACTTTGTAACGTTTTACTTTAATGTCTTTTACATTTAATGAAAAAGCGGGTTTTAATCCTACTTCAAAAGCAAAATCATAATTAGTAGGTGTATTCACATCTAAAGGAATCATTTGCGTATCTATTGGAAGTGGTTGCGCAAAAATTTCTAATTTTTCATTGCTGATATAATGATTCAATTCTGCTTCTACTTTTTTAAGTACTTCGTCAGAAAAAACAGACTGCCCATACATTTTTTTAATTAAGCCAGCGGGCACCATGCCCTTTCGAAAGCCAGGGATATTGGCAGTTTTAGCATGCTTTTTTAAACTTGTTTCAAAACTAGGGTAGTAGTCCTCTTTAGTGAGGGTGACCGTAAGTTTGTCATTTAGAAGGCCAATGTTCTCTCTTTTTATACTTGCCATTTGTATTATTTTTCTATTAAATTCTAAGGTTTAAGGGGGGCAAAGGTAAGTTTTTGCACCTATAAAACAGCCATTTATATAAAAAAAAGCCCCCCGAATGCTCGAGGGGCTTTTTTCTTTTTGGTGCGGATGGAGGGGGTCGAACCCACATGCCTCGCGGCGCTAGATCCTAAGTCTAGTGCGTCTGCCAATTTCGCCACATCCGCTTAGGGGTTGCAAACTTAATTTATTTTTTATTACGAATCTTCAATTTTTGGAAAGCCTATGGAATCATGGCCAGAATCTTCTCTAAATAAACTTGGTCCACTGTATCAAAATCTGCTAATTCGCTGCTATCTACATCTAAAACACCGACGATTTTACCTTCTTTAAAAACAGGAAGCACAATCTCCGATTTCGAACTACTACTGCAAGCAATATGGCCAGGAAATTTTTCTACATCGGCTACTATAATAGTAGCTTCTTTTTCCCAACTTGTTCCGCAAACACCTCTGCCTTTTTTTATTCTTGTGCAGGCAACAGGTCCTTGAAAAGGTCCAAGCACTAATTCGTCCTCAATGATCCAATAAAAGCCAACCCATAACCAATTAAATTGTTCTTTTAAGGCAGCAGCAATATTGCCAAGGTTGGCAACCAAATTTGTTTCACCGCTTAATAAACCTTGTATTTGTGGCAGCAATGATTCGTACTGTGTTTTTTTATCTCCTCTGGTAATGGTTAAATCTTCGGCCATAAAAGCGATTATTTTATTTATTGAGTTAGTTAGTTGATTAATTAATTAGTTAGTTGGTTGGTTGGTTTGATCCTTAGTTATAAAACTTAGTACTGTTTTCTTATGCTATTGCTTCTGTCTTTGTTTGTAATAATGATTTTAATTCTTTCTTTTCTATGCTGGCCACAAAAACAATAAAACTAATGAGTTCAAAACTTGCGATGCTAAGTCGAATGGTATTATTTTTCGTCATCCATTCTACTAATAAATAAATACCATAAAGTAATAATGTAATTACAAAATAGGCGATTAGTTTTTTAGTGGCATAAGGAATAGGATATACTTTTTGCCCCCATTTATAACTTACATACATCATGGTTCCATAGCAAACTAAAGTGGCCCATGCACTGGCCATATAACTAAAATAAGGAATGGCAATAAAGTTAATAGTTATAGTAATAACCGCGCCAAGTAAGGTAATCCAAGCGCCTGCCATGGTTTTATTGCTAAGCTTATACCAAATACTTAAATTATAATAAACACCTAAAAATATATTCGCTATTAATAAAATAGGCACTACGCGGAGTCCCACGTACATGGCGGGATTACGAATAAATTCTTTCCAAATATCTAAATATAAAACCACCATTAAAAACATAATACATAATGTAATGACAAAAAACTTCATCACCCTTGCATAGGTTTTTGGGGCATTATCTTCTTCGGATTGTTTGAAGAAAAAAGGTTCGGCACCCATGCGAAAAGCTTGTACTGAAATAGTAATTAAAATAGATAATTTATAACA
>JABMML010000091.1 GCA_013205585.1 Chitinophagaceae bacterium
GCATTAATTATTGTTCCAACTAGAGAATTAGCCATACAAATTGCAGAGAGCATTGAGGGCCTTTCTTATTTCACCGATGTGAGTTCTATTGCGGTATATGGCGGTGGAGACGGAAGCTCCTTTGTAGCAGAAAAGAAGGCACTTACAAGCGGGGTTGATATTGTGGTTTGTACACCGGGTAGAATGATAGCGCATTTAAATATGGGCTATGTGAAATTAAAAGGATTAAAGTATTTAGTATTAGATGAGGCAGATAGAATGCTCGATATGGGATTCTCGGATGACATTGCAAAAATTATTACTTTTTTACCAGCACAAAGACAAAACTTATTATTCTCAGCCACTATGCCGGCAAAGATGAGGGTACTTGCCAAGAAAATTTTAGTAAATCCTGTTGAAATTAATATTGCTATATCCAAACCACCAGAGCAAATTATTCAAAAAGCATTCATGTTATATGATACACAAAAAGTGCCTGTTATTATTGATATGCTAAGTTCGAAAAGATATTCTAAAGTAATTGTCTTTTGTTCTAAGAAATCGAATGTGAAACAATTGACTTCTAAATTAGTACATGCTAAATTATCGGCAGCAGAAATACATTCCGATTTAGATCAAAAAAGCAGAGAACAATATCTACAAGATTTTAGAAATCAAAAAACGAATATTTTAGTGGCCACCGATATTTTAAGTAGAGGAATAGATATTGATGATATTGATTTAGTCATTAATTATGACGTACCCAATGATGGCGAGGACTATATACACAGAATTGGAAGAACCGCTAGGGCGGCCACTTCTGGTACAGCCTTTACTTTAGTGGGTGAAAAAGAGCAGGGCAAGTTTGCAGAAATTGAAGAACTATTAGGTGTACCAGTTTTAAAAGGAGTGGTACCTGAAATGTTTGGCCCCACCCCTCAATATGCTCCCAAACAACAAAGAGCCAATAAGTTTGTAAAAAAAAGGTAACTTGTCTTTAAACTTTTTATAATAATTTTTGTCCAAAACCAAAAATAAACAAACAATGTGCCATAAAGTTTTTTTACTTTTTTTTGCATTATTAGCAAGCCTTTTAGTAGCTGCTCAGCCAATGAGAAAATCAATAGCAAAAAACGATTCTACTAATTTTAAAATCCAAACTAATTATTTAAGCAATTATGTTTATAATGGAAGGTCCGATTCTTTAAAAGCCCCCTATTTTTATACAACAGCAACTGTGAATTTTACAAATGGTTTATATGCAAGTTTTAGCCTTAACTATTTATTGACTCCAGGGCAAACTGGCTATGATTTTTCTGAATTAGATTTAGGTTATTACTATTATGTAGGAGAAAAAATATCTGGCGAAGTTTATGGAGCTAAATATTTTTACTCTAGTGGGTCCAATCTATTAAGTGGTAATATTTCAAGTGATATTGGATTTACTTTCAATTATGAACTTCCATTTATTAATTTTCATAATTCTTTTGATGTATTCTTTTCTAATAAAGCAGATATGCAATTAGTGCCAGGATTTGAAAAAGAAATTATGCTGAATTCAACTAATCATAATATACTTTCTATTACACCAACAATATATAGCAGTTTTAGTAGTTTAAATTTTTATGAATCTACCATAAGTAGAAGACTGAATGGAATTAGGAATCCTAAAATCAAACAACCACCTACTGCTGGTACCTTACAAAGCACTACTAATGTGGATCAGAAAGGATTTAAGTTATTAAGTCTTGAACTAGCTATGCCGGTAAGCTATGATACTAAAAAATGGAATATTAGCTTAACACCTACTTATGCCATCCCATTCAATAAAATTACAACTACTTCAGTGAACACAAGTACTATAAATGGGATTTCAAAAAAAGTTACTATTAATTCAACTCCTTATTCAGAAAATAATTTAGCAAATATTTTCTTTTTTGATATCGGTATTACTTATAAATTTTAAAAAATGAGTTTAAATAAAACCACAAAAATTTTATTAATAGCTTCTAGCTTATGGTATTTTGGAGAAGGTTTATTTGGCCCCCTTTTTGCCATTTATGCTGAAAAAATTGGAGGCGATTTATTAGATATTACCTGGGCTTGGGCAGCTTATCTAATGGCCACTGGTATTTTTTATGTTATAGTGGGAAAGTTTGTTAATAAATCAATCTATAAAAAGCAGGTAATGATTTTTGGTTATGGTTTAAACGCCTTGCTTACATTTGGATATATA
>JABMML010000092.1 GCA_013205585.1 Chitinophagaceae bacterium
AAAAAATTACCTACCTGGCATCCGGGTAAAGGAACCCCTGGCTGGATATTTGTAGATGAATTATTTTTAAACTAGTTGGTTTACTCTATCAGAAACCAGCTATAGGAATCGGCAGCAATGGTGAAAGTAAAATCAATGGTATAATCTCTTTTCAAAGTATAAGTTTTTGACATTCCTTTCGCATCTTTAATAATGGCCGTTTTACTTAGGCCTGTATAATATAAAGGCAAAGCAATGGTTCTTGTAATAGCTTTTTGTGTAGGATTAAATAACATCATTAATCCTTTTTGTGCAAGTGCAGGATTCACATGAATCCAACCATCCCAATCACGCCCATCGGCCCGACGAAGTTGAATCATATCTGCATTTAAAATGTTTCGATATTTTTTATACCAAAGAATGGTTTTGGCAACCATTTGTCTGGTGGTCTCTGTATCATATAATCTTGGACCACGATAACAAGCCTGCACACCAGCTCCATAGTATTGCATCATTAACTGTTCGTAATCGTTTAAATGCTCGCTTAGTGGCTCTAGCACTGCTTCTGGCCCGCCTCCTTGGTATTTAGTGAGCGGCACAAAGCCCCAGGCCATCGAAGGAATTTTCTCTAAAGTACCATCGTGAATATTTTGACGATTAATAATTTTTTGTTGAGGACGAGGCAAAGAAAAGTTAACCTCTCTATATCCTAAAGCTATTTTATGCGTGCCATCTAAAAAATACCAATCAGGTGCATTAATATAAACACCGCTTTCATTCAACGAGTGGTATAAACCTTTTTGTATTTCCATTTGTTTCCACTGAGAATCATCATAACCTAAATGACCTGGATGTTTTGTTGAAGCGCAAACATCTCCAGGATAAGGTCCATCATTTTCCCAAATATCAAAACCAGTATAAGAGAAAAAGTTTTTTATTTTATCTCTATAGGCTAGTCCCCATTTACTTCCAAAGCAAGGCGCATTACCAAAAAAAGCGCCACCGGGTTTTCCTGTCTTAATATCTACTACATCATCTTCATCACTAATGCGTCTGCTACTAAACAATGAATAACCCCCTAATAAAATTTTATGATCATGTGCATACTTCGCTAAGGCCTTCCATCTATTTAAATTTGCAGTCGTTGTGTCTTCCATTTCTAAATGACTTCCAAAACTTAAAATAACTGCCTCATAGCCTGTGGCCACGCACTGGTCAATAGCATTTATTACTTCTTGGTCGTTTTTACTTACCAAATGCATAAATATAGGATTCTGCGTTGTCCAAGGCGCAATGGTTCTATACATTTGTTTTAACATCAATCCTCTTCTTTGGCGGTCATAACTATCCATTAATAATTCATTGGTACGCACCGATTTAAATATTTCATTCGGCGCTAAGACAATGCCAGGCGCCTTTTCAGGGTATATCTCTAATAAACAAGGTGTTTCAAAATTATAGTTCACTTGTGAAGTGTAACTCAAATCGGTTTTCCAATGCGTGGTTTGATCGCTAATATCATAACGCATGGCATTGTTAAAAGCATAATTCGTTTCAAAATAAATACCATGTTGTTTTTTCATTTCCTCCGGCTTGCCTACCACCGCAGATTCTTCTTCTACTAAACCCAGTACTTCATTTACGACTCTATTTATTTTAATAGAAGCTGATGATTTATTTTCTACAGAGACCCATTTGGTCATTAAAGGAAGGCCGTCATACAATTCATAATGCACTTGAACCATTATATTTTTTAAAGCAGGTAAATTTGAAATAAATTCAAGTGTCACTGTTTTACCCCTGGGTTGATTCGGATTTGTTAACCAAGTAGTAGGCTTCCAATGAATAAAGGGTTTAATTTCGGAAATACGGTAGTTTGTAAAAACAAAATCGGAATCTTTTTTCTGTAAATTATTTTCTACCTCTAATCTTAAATAAGCTTTTTCTTTCTGCCCGCTTAGTCCACCTACATTATAAGTGGCTCCGTTGAATACCAGTCTTGCCTCGGGCTCAATACTTCTTAATAATTCTTGACCACTACTTAAGTTCGTATAACTTATACAACTCACATTGGGGTCTAATAAAAATACGCGTCTAACTAAGCCATTGTCTAAAATGAGTTGCTTATTTTCAATGAAAATACTAGCCTTCTTTTCAGTAGGTTTTATAAGCCAATCTGCTTGCTGGGCCTTTGATACCAAGGGGCTTATGAATAAGAGTATAATTAATGTTTTCATCTTGGCTTTTTAAAATGTTTATGATTTGTATCATTATTTTATGCATAGAAATTTACGAAATAATTCATGGTTTGAGTATGAATTTAAATTATAATTTTTCTCCTAATTCAAACTAAATTATTTAAATTTAGTTTCAAATACGAATGCTATGGAAAACAAATCAATGGTGCCCAATATGGTACCTACAATGGTGCCTAATAATGCACACAAGGACATACCTGGAAACCCATCCACTGCAAAAAGCAGTGCGACTAGTTTAAACAACCGTACGAATGGTAAACCACTGCGTGTATTAAGTGAAGAAGATTGGACTTTCTGGAAACACAATGGATATATTGTTGTTAAAAATGCAGTACCACGTGAACAAGCACTAGCCACTGCTGCTTTCTTATGGGAGTTTGAGCAGAAGGACCCAAATAATAAAGAAACATGGTACACTGCACCAAGAGCTGAAATGAAAATGAAAGAGCTTGCGGGTACAGGTATGGTTGAATGTTATAATAACCAACATTTATGGAATAATCGTCAAATGCAAAAAGTGTATGATGCCTTTGTTGATATATGGGGTACCGAAAAATTATGGGTGTCTATAGATAGAGCGAATTTAAATTTCCCTATCAGACCAGGTCATGAATACAAAGCATTTATTCATTGGGATTATGATCCAGAAACAAAGCCAGTGAATGTGCAAGGTGTATTAGCCTTAGCCGATCAAAATGATGAAAACATGGGAGGCTTTCAATGTATTCCAGAATTATATAGAACCTATGATACTTGGAAACTAACACAACCAGAAGACAGAGATAGATTCAAACCAGATACTTCTGCATTCACGCCTACTAAAGTAAAATTAGAAGCAGGTGACTTATTAATTTTTAATAGTTTAGAACCACATGGTATTAGAGCCAATAATAGTACAGACAAAGTGCGTATTGCTCAATATTTATCTATGATGCCTGCTGAAGAAAATAATGAGGCCTTAACAGAGTGGAGAGTGAATTCTTGGAAACATCGTATTGCACCAGAAGGTTATGCCTTCCCTGGCGATCCAAGAAACTGGGAGCAAACAAAATATGAAACTGCAGTACTGAATGATCTTGGCAAAAAATTATTAGGCCTAGAGAAATGGTAAAGACTACCCTCAATAATGGTATACCTATGCCGCTGTTGGGCTTAGGCGTTTATGATATGTACAAAGCTGAAGCGGAGAGGGCCGTAGAAGATGCTTTAGCAATAGGCTACCGATTAATAGACACTGCTAGTATGTATGAAAATGAAGTAGAAATTGGCAATGCTATAAGAAATGCAGGGGTGGATAGAAAGGATATTTTTTTAACTACTAAACTAAATAATACCGACCACGGTTATGAAGCCGCTTTAAAAGCTTTTGATGATAGTTTAAAAAAGCTAGGTCAGGACTATGTCGATTTATATTTAATTCATTGGCCTATTAAAGAAGGCCGCGCTGCTTCTTGGAAAGGATTAGAAAAATTATACGCGGAAAAAAGAGTAAAGGCCATTGGAGTTGCTAATTATAATATTGCCTTATTAGAAGAGTTGAAAACTACTTCCAGTATAGTTCCTGCAGTGAATCAAATAGAGTTCTCTCCCTGGTTATATCAAGAAGACTTACTAGCCTACTGCAAAGCAGCAGGCATTCAAGTGCAGTCTTATTCACCCATTACAAGAGGTCTAAAGTTTTCAGATGAGCGTTTGGTACTTCTTTGTAAAAAATATGGTAAAACACCTGCACAAATAGTATTGAACTGGCATTTACAGCATGGCATTTCAACTATTCCTAAATCATCTAAAAAAGAAAGGTTAGTAGAAAACTTTGAAGCCACTAGCTTTACCCTTTCTAACGAGGATGTAAAAATAATGAATGACTTTAATGAAAATTTTAGAATTTGTGACGACCCTCAAACTTATTTATAATTTAAAAATCAATCAACTTAATCAAAATGAAAAAATTATTGTTTATTCTTACGCTTTCTTTTTTTAGCTTCCATCAATTGCAGGCTCAAACAACAAAAAAAGAATTAAAGCATGTGGTTTTATTTACTTTCAAAGCCAGTTCTAGCAAGGCTTCTGTTGATTCAGTAGTTAAAGCATTCAACCATTTGTATGGAACCGTGCCACAGGTAAAAAATATGGAATGGGGATTGAACATGAGTCCTGAACATCTAGATCAAGGATTTACCCATTGCTTTAGTTTAACTTTTAGCAATGAAAAAGATTTAGCCGATTACCAATCGCATCCAGCGCACAAAGATTTTCAAACCATTTTAAAACCACATATGGATAAAGTATTTGTGGTAGATTATTTTGTAGCGCCTAATAATTAATGC
>JABMML010000093.1 GCA_013205585.1 Chitinophagaceae bacterium
CCTTAACTGGCTCTTCTTTGGAGCCATAGTTGGCGCTTGTATTTTGACCAGGCTTCTGACTGTTTTGCGCATTTCTTACCGCTTCAGACTGCTTCTTCTGCATTTGCTCCATATTCTTTCTTACAGACCTCACTCCCTTAGTTACTGGAACCACTACCTTGAATATTACTTTGTATAAAAAGTAAATTAAGAACCCATATAGAATAAACTTCGTCATACTGCAAAAATAAGGGCCTTGGCAATAATTTTGGGATATTTCATCCTGTTTTATTACCTTTGGCATAGAATAAAAGAAAATGTGAAGGGAACGAAATCGTTCCCTTCTTCTTTTTTAAGTATGCAAGCAAACGAGATAATAGCCTTAGTGAATCCAATTTTGGAACAACTTCTTAAAGAGGAGCCTAGTTATTTCTGCGTTTCGGTGAAAGTGAAGCCAACCAACAATATCAAAATATTCTTGGACGGCGACCAAGGCCTGCCTATTGAAAAGTGCACTTTTATTAACAGGAAACTATACCGCATTATGGAAGAAGCGGCCTGGTTTCCGGAAGGCGACTTTTCTTTAGAGGTTTCTTCCCCAGGAATTGATGAGCCTTTAGTCTTGAATCGTCAGTATGTCAACAATATGGGACGCAAGGTAGAAGTCACTTTTTTGGATGAAAGCATTAAAGAAGGCATTTTAAAAACAGTAACAGAAAAAGATATATTAATAGAATGGACAGAAGGGAAAGGTAAAAAAGCGGTAGTGCAAACTTTATTAATTCCTTTTGATCAAATAAAAACAACAATCGTTCAAGTTCAATTTTAACAAACAAATCATCAAGCAAGTAGCTTGAAAAAAAATTATGTTATGGCAAGTATAAATTTAATTGAAGCCTTTCAGGAGTTTAAAGACGCAGAAAGCATTGACCGTCCTACCATGATGAAAGTGGTGGAAGACGTATTCAAAACCTTATTAAGAAAAAAATACGGTAGTGATGAAAATTTTGACGTTATCGTAAACGCTGAAAAAGGCGACTTAGAAATTATTCGCCGTCGTCAAATTAGAGACGATGATGATGTAGATAATCCTTTAGAAGAAGTGTCTTATTCTGAAGCTATTAAAATTCAACCCGACTATGAAGTAGGTGAGGATTTACTAGAAGAAGTAGACATCTTGGACTTCGGAAGAAGAGCCATACTAGCGGCTAAGCAAACATTAGCTTCTCGTATCAACGACTTGAAGAAAAACGCTTTAGTAAAGAAATATTCTGATAGAATTGGAGACATCATGAATGCTGAAATTTATCAAGTATGGAAAAAAGAAGTATTGTTATTAGATGAAGAAGGCAATGAATTAATTCTTCCTAAGTCGGAGCAAATTCCTCAAGACTTTTTCAAGAAAGGAGAAAATATTAGAGCGGTTATTGCTAGAGTGGATATGAAAAATAATTCACCAGTGATTATCTTATCTAGAACAAGTCCCTTATTCTTAGCAAAATTATTAGAAATAGAAGTACCAGAAATTTTCGATGGTTTAATTACTATTAAGAAAATTGTACGTGAGCCAGGTGAGCGTGCGAAAGTAGCAGTGGAGTCTTTCGATGATAGAATTGATCCAGTAGGTGCTTGCGTAGGTATGAAAGGAAGTCGTATTCATGGTATTGTAAGGGAATTGAAAAATGAAAATATTGATGTGATTAATTTCACTACCAATACACAATTATTAATTCAACGTTCATTAACACCTTCTAAAATTAGTTATATGAATATTGACTCCGAAAAAATGCACGCTGAAGTGTATTTGAAAGCGGATCAAGTTTCATTGGCCATTGGACGTAGAGGGGTGAATATTAAATTAGCTTCTGAATTAACCGGGTACGAATTAGATGTATACCGTGAAGACGAAGAAATTGTTGATGAATTTGATATTGACTTAGATGAATTTAGCGATGAAATTGAAACATGGATTATTGACGAATTCAAGCGTGTGGGTTGCGATACGGCAAGAAGTATTTTAAACTTAGGCGCTGAAGAATTAGAAAAAAGAACAGACTTAGAAAAAGAAACGATTGCAGATGTGCGTCGAATCTTACAAGAAGAATTTGATAAAGGTGAATAACCTTTGGATTTAGTAAATAATAACTGGGACAAAAAACAACAGAATGTCAGAATTGAAACTACCAAGATTGTTAGCAGCTGCTAAAGAATTCAACATCGGTCAAGATACCTTGATTGAATTCTTAGTGAAAAAAGGTTTTCCTAAAGACGACCTTAAGCCAACAGCTAAATTAAGTGAGGATCAGTATTATTCTCTACAAGCAGAATTTCAAAGCGATAAAGTAGCTAGAGATAAAGCAGACCATGTAGAGCTTCCTAAAAATGCTGTGGCCGATAAAGACAAAGCCAAAAAACCTGTTGTCATTGAAGTGGAAGCAGTCAAACCTGTGAAAGTAGAACTGAAAGAAGAAGATGCGAAGGTATCTAATGCAGGAGGAAAACTTAAAGACGGCAAGGCTGCAGAAAAAGAAGTAGAGAAGCCAGCTACTATTAAAATTGAGGCACCTGAAGTGGAGTCGCCTAAAGTAGTTGACAAAATAGATTTATCCTTAATAGATTCTTCTACCCGACCTAAAAAATCAGTAAAAATAGAAGAGCCAGCTGAAAAACCAGCCAAAGAAATACCTGCCAAAAAACCAGTAAAAAAAGAAGAGCCTGTAGCAAAGCCAGTGAAAGCAACGCGCGCTCCAGTGGATCATTCTATTTCACCTGAAAACGTGCATGGCAAAATTGAAAATATTACTACCAAAAAATTAGAGGGTCCTAAAGTAATGGGTAAAATTGATTTACCTATTAATAGCGAAACTCGTCCAAAGCCATTGAGTCAAGAGGAAAAACGCAAACGTAAGCGTATTCCTTCTCATGGCCCTCAAGGCCCACAACAAGGTGGTGGTGGTCAGGGCGGTAATCAAACACAAGGCGGTGGACAAAGACCAGCTGGTGGTTACCAAGGACAAGGTGGAGGACAAAGACCAGGTGGAGGTTATCAAGGACAAGGTGGAGGACAAAGACCAGGTGGAGGACAAAGACCTGGTGGAAATAGAAATGCACCTCAAACTGCAGAACAAAAAGAAATTGGCCAAAAAGCCATTCAAGATAAGATCAAAGAAACGCAGGCAAAATTAGCAGGCGCAGGTGGAAGAGGAAAAAGTTTGAAATCGAAATACAGACGTGCTAAAAGAGATGAAGCTGCAGAAAATGAAACCAATGAAATAACAGATAATAAATTACAAGTTACCGAGTTTGTAACTGTAAGTGAGTTATCAAGTTTGATGGATGTAAGTTTTGCTGACATTATTAGCAAGTGTATGAACTTGGGTATCATGGTTTCCATTAACCAACGTTTAGATGCGGAGGTAATTGAACTAGTAGCCAGTGAATTTGGTTTTGAAGTAGAATTTGTTGGATTAGAAGATGTAGAAGAAATGGATGAAGAAGAAGAAGCAGACGATTTTGCCAACTTGGTAGAGCGTCCGCCGATTGTAACTATTATGGGTCACGTTGACCATGGTAAAACTTCTTTACTAGATTATATCCGTAATGCCAATGTAGTAGCAGGTGAGGCAGGAGGTATTACACAACATATTGGTGCCTATGAAGTGACTTTGCCGAATGGTAAAGCCATTACTTTCTTAGATACACCAGGGCACGAAGCCTTTACAGCCATGCGTGCGCGTGGTGCGAAAGTAACCGATATCGCTATTATTGTCGTAGCTGCCGATGACGCGGTGATGCCACAAACTAAGGAAGCCATTAGTCATGCGCAAGCAGCGAATGTGCCTATGATTTTTGCGGTCAATAAAATTGATAAAGATGGTGCGCAGCCACAAAAAATATATGAGCAACTTTCTCAAATGAATATTTTAGTAGAAGCTTGGGGTGGTAAATTCCAAAACCAAGAATTATCTGCTAAACAAGGTTTAAATGTGGACTCTTTATTAGAGAAAGTTATTTTAGAATCTGATTTATTAGAATTAAAAGCCAACCCGAATAGAGAAGGTACAGGAAGTATTATTGAAGCCTCTTTAGATAAAGGACGTGGTTATGTAGCTACGATATTAGTACAAAATGGAACTTTAAGACAAGGTGATTTAATTTTATCTGGTCAGTTCTATGGTAGAGTGAAGGCCATGTTCAACGAGCGTAACCAACGTATCGAAGTAGCGCCTCCTTCTACACCAGTGGTTATCTTAGGTTTAAATGGTGCACCACAAGCAGGTGAGAAATTTAAAGTGTACAATGACGAGGCAGAAGCAAAAGAATTAGCAACGAAGCGTGCTCAATTATTAAGAGAGCAAGGTTTAAGAACTAGAAAACATATTACACTAGATGAAATTGGTCGTCGTTTAGCCTTAGGTAACTTTAAAGAATTAAATATTATCATCAAAGGTGATGTGGATGGTTCTGTGGAAGCCTTAAGTGATTCATTACAAAAATTATCTACTGAAGAAATTGCGATTAGAGTTATTTTAAAAGGAGTAGGTCAAATTTCTGAATCGGACGTACTACTTTCTGCAGCTTCTGACGCCATTATTATTGGATTTAACGTAAGACCTTCTATGCAAGCTAATAAATTAGCAGAAACAGAAGGGGTAGAGATTAAATTATACTCTATTATCTACAACGCTATTGATGAAATTAAGTCTGCGATGGAAGGTATGTTGGAACCAAAAATTCAAGAAAAAATTGTGGCCAACGTAGAAGTAAGAGAAGTGTACAAATTCGATAAAGCAACCGTTGCTGGATGTTTCGTATTAGATGGTAAGTTGAGTAGAAATAGCAAGATTAGAATTATACGTGATGGTATCGTTGAATATCCTAAAGGAGAAGGTCAAAGTGCTGAGTTAGGAAGTTTAAAGCGTTTCAAAGACGACGTGAAAGATGTCGTATCGAATATGGAATGCGGTTTAACGATTAAAAACTTCATCGACCTTAAAGTAGGGGATATTGTAGAAGCCTTTGAAGAAGAGGAAGTAAAACGTACTTTATAAAAAAATTAAGATTTACTATTTGGGTAAATGACCCAAGCAGCAGAACTTTACCAAATAATAAAAAATAGATGAAATTAATTAGCATTACATTTTCTTTATTTTGCTTGAGCATTTGCTTTTCAGCGAAGGCGCAAGTAAAAAAAGTATTAGCAGATAAAATTATCGCCACCGTGGGTGATAAATTTATTTTAAAATCAGATGTTGAAAATGCCATTGGCGATTATAAGCGTCAAGCGCAAGGACAAGAAAATGTAAGCCTACCTTCTGACTGTCAAATCGTGGAAGGTCAATTAATTCGCAAGGCCTTAGTATTACAAGCACTCATCGATTCTATTATAGTTACAGAAGAAGACATAGAAGTAGCGATGGAAAGTCGAGTTCGTAGCTTCATTCAACAATTTGGCTCTAAAGAAGTATTAGAAGAGGTAGCAGGCCGTACTGTTTTCCAACTAAAAGAAGATTTTCGCATTTTAATTAAGGAGCAAAAATTAGCTGACGAAATGCAGGCTAAAATTGTAGAGAAAGTTAAGATCACCCCTACTGAAGTTAAAAATTACTATGAAAAAATACCTTTAGACAGCCTGCCTTTATATGAAAGTGAAGTGCAAGTAACAGAACTAGTAATGCATCCTAAAGCCAATAGAGATGTGGAAGAATATGTGATCCAGCAAATGTTAGAGTATAGAAAACAAATTGAATCAGGTGCTAATAAATTTGATCAATTAGTTAAATTATATTCTGAAGACCCTAGCGCAAAGGAAAACCTAGGTATGTTTAATTTAAACCGTAACGAGAAAAATTTTGATCCAGCCTTTATGGCGGGTTCTTTCCGTTTAAAAGAAGGCCAAATTTCTGCCCCCATTAAATCTAAATTCGGCTACCATATTATTCAACTTGTTTCAAGATCGGGTGATGAAGCAGTGGTAAAACATATTTTACGTATTCCTCCTATTACCAATGATGAAATCAATGAAACAAAATTATTTTTAGATAGTATTAGAAAAGAGATGACAGCGAATAGATTAAGTTTTGGCGAAGCTGTTAATAAATTTAGTGATGATGAAGGCAGTAAGTTTAGCGGTGGTGCTATAACAGGTCGTGATGGGTCTACTTATGTAAACATTGACCAATTGGACAAAGAAATGGTGGTCTTAATGAAAAATATGAAGCCAGGCGAAATTTCTGCACCGCAGGTTTACTTAGACGATCGTGGTAGAAAAACAGTAAGACTTATTTTTTTCAAAGAACGCACTATACCGCATAGAGAAAATTTAAAAGAAGATTATAATAAAGTTTCACAACGTGCACTAGAAGAAAAAAAGGAAAAGTCAATGCAGACTTGGTTTAAAGAACATGTTCCCAATTATTATGTTTTTGTAGACGATTCTTTTCAAGGCTGCGTTGAATTAACGGATTGGACTAAAGTGGCCAACCAGATTGTGAAAGAAAAAGTATTTTAATTTTAGATATACATATGTCATCTATTTTTTATCCAGCGAATGAAAGAGGCCATGTTCAATTTGATTGGCTAGACACCTATCATAGTTTTAGTTTTGGACAATACCATGATCCTAGTAAAATTCATTTTGGTGCCCTACGTGTTTTAAATGACGACAAAGTTGATGCAGGTATGGGTTTTGGTACCCATCCCCATGATAACATGGAAATTATTACCATTCCTTTATTTGGAGACTTACACCATAGAGATAGCACGGGAAGAGATTGTATTATTAAAGAACACGATGTTCAAATAATGAGCGCAGGTTCGGGTATTCAACACAGTGAGGTGAATCCTAATAAAGATAAAAGGGTAGAGTTATTCCAAATTTGGATCTTTCCGAAAGAAAGAAATATTACCCCTAGGTATGATCAAAAATCATTTCTTCCTGAAGACAGGGTGGATCAACTGCTCACGGTAGTTTCCCCCAATGAAACAGGTACCTTATTCATTAACCAAGATGCCTGGTTGTCCTTAGGCCATTTTAAAAAGCCCTTTGCTACTAACTACGCTATGCACCAAGAGGGTCAAGGCCTTTTTGCCATCTGTATTGAAGGGACTTGCACCGTGGGTGGCCAAGTTTTAGGGCGTAGAGATGCAGTGGGCATTTCGGGGGTAGAAGCGGTCCAAATTGATGCGCCAGCCAGCTCAGACCTACTACTTATTGAGATTCCTCATTTTACGACGGGCGCTTAGAAATTTTTTTACTTCTTTACTAGTATACAATAGCTAACTATTGTAAATTTGGGACTCCTTAAACTCCATCATGAGCGACGAAATCAAACACGAATGTGGCTTAGCCTATATTCGACTTAGAAAGCCTCTTTCTTATTATCTTCAAAAAAGAGGGTCGGTTACCTACGGATTAAACAAATTATACTTGTTGATGGAAAAACAGCACAATCGTGGTCAAGATGGTGCGGGTATAGCTACACTTAAATTAAATATTGAACCAGGCAATCCTTTCTTATACCGATTACGCAGTAATGCACAACAACCTATTGCCGATTTATTTTATAAAATAGGTTTAGAAATACAAGAGCTTGAAAAGTTTCAACCAGATATTGCCAAGCATCCAGGTTTAATGAAAGGGCATCTGCCTTTTATGGGTGAAATTTTATTGGGGCATTTACGCTACGGCACCCAAGGAAAAAATAACCTTGAATTTTGTCATCCTTTTATCAAGCGTAATTTAGTGCCAGGTAAAAACCTAGCCTTGGCAGGTAATTTTAATTTAGTCAATACCGACGAATTATTTGAACATATTAAATTAGACCCAGCTCCTTTTGAAAAACAAAGCGATTTAGCAGCGATGATGGAAGTGATTCATCATTTCTTAACCAATGAAGAATCTACTAATCCTAATAATCCCAGTATTGTCGATGTTTTAAAGAAGGCCGTTCCTTTATTTGATGGAGGCTTTACAGTGGGTGGTTTGGTGGGCAATGGACATAGCTTTATTTTAAGAGATGCCCATGGCATCAGACCCGCTTATTATTATATCGATGACGAAGTTATTGTTGCAGCTAGTGAAAGAGCCGCCATTAGAACCACATTTAATGTGGGGGAAAATGAAGTTTTAGAACTCATGCCTGGTCAAGCCTTGCTAGTGGACGATGAAGGTAATTACAAGATTGAACAAATTATTGAACCTAAAGAAAGACGCGCTTGCTCTTTTGAAAGAATTTATTTTTCAAGAGGTAGTGATGAAAAAATTTACAGAGAAAGAATTGCACTAGGTAATCATTTAAGTAAAATAGTTTTAGAGCGCATTGAAAAGGATTTAAAAAATACTATTTTCTCTTATATACCCAATACAGCTGAAGTAGCTTTTTATGGCTTGGTAAAAGGAATGGAAACATACCTTAATAAAATTAAAGTTGAAAGAATTTTAAGTTGGGGCAATGATGTGACTGAGGAGAAGCTAGAGGCCATGATTAATCGTAAGATTAGACAAGAAAAAATTGCTATTAAAGATGTGAAACTACGCACTTTCATTACAGAGGATACCAATAGAAATGAGATGGTGCAACATGTGTACGATATTACCTATGGTACAGTTCGCAAGGATGAAGACACCTTAGTGATTATTGATGATAGTATTGTAAGAGGTACTACTTTGAAAGAAAGTATTATAAGAATGCTATCGAGATTAGGTCCTAAAAAAATAATTGTCGTTTCTTCTGCCCCTCAAATTAGATACCCCGACTGTTATGGAATAGATATGAGCAAGATGAACGATTTCATTGCCTTTAGAGCAGTGATTGCTTTATTGAATGAGAAGGGAATGACTAATATTATTGACCAGACTTATCAAAAAATAATTGCTTTAGAAGCGTCTAATGAATTACATACTGAAAATGTGGTGCGTCAATTATACAAACCATTTACCCCTGAAGAAATTTCAGATAAAATTGCGCAGTTAATTACCCCTGAAGATATTAAAATACCTGTTGAAGTTATTTATCAAACTATTGAGGCTTTACATGATTGTTGTCCTACCAATACCGGCGACTGGTATTTCACAGGCAACTATCCTACCCCTGGAGGTAATAAGGTTTGTAATAAAGCCTTTAAAAATTATGTAGAAGGGAAAAATGTGAGAGGGTATTAATTAGAAATAAACGTATTCACAAAAAAGGATCCTAACTTATTAGGATCCTTTTTTATAAGTGAACTATTATAATACTTAAACTCTATAACAAATAGCATTAATATTCATACCTGCACCAACGGATGCGAATATAACAACGTCTCCTTTATCTAATTGGTGTTCCTTGTACTTGCCACGCTTTACCATATCGTATAAAGTAGGAATGGTGGCAACTGAACTATTACCTAATTCATGAATGCTCATTGGCATTATATTTTCAGGAATCTCTTTAATGCCATATAATTTAAACAAGGCTTTTATAAAACCTTGGTCCATTTTTTCGTTGGCCTGATGTAAAAAGAATTTTTTCACCTCATGAATTTCTACGCCTGCTTTTTCGATACATTCTTTCATGGCAATAGGTACATTCTTAATAGCGTACTCATATACTTTACGTCCATTCATCTTTATATACCTGGTGGCATCTTCTGCTTCTGGGTGATACGACTTACCTAAATACAAGAAATAAGTTTCGTCCATACAGTGGCTTTGCACGCTGCTGGCGAGTATACCACTTGTATTATCTGTTGAATTTTCTACAATACAAGCACCTGCTCCATCACTAAAAATCATGCTGTCTCTATCGTGTGGGTCTATCACTCTGCTTAAAGTTTCTGCCCCTATGACTAAACATCTTTTAGCTAAACCCGATTTTATAAAGGAGTCGGCATGTATGACGCCTTGTATCCAACCCGGGCAACCAAATAATAAATCATAGGCTACGCAACTAGGATTACGAATGCCTAATAAATTTTTTACCCTTGAGGCAATGGAAGGGACGGCATCGGATTGAATCGTACCTGCAATAACATTACCGAAATTATGAGCTACAATAATTTGATCTATTGTTTCAGGGTCAATACCCGCATCTTCAATGGCTAAGGCCGCTGCCTTGGCAGCCAGGTCTGAGGTATTTACATTTTCTTCTGCATACCTTCTTTCATAAATGCCTGTGATATCTTTAAATTTCTCAAAAATTTCAGCATTGGGTGTATTAATTAATACTCCATCTTCTCCATAAAAATGGTGGTCGCTAAAGGAATTATTGGGTATTACAAGACCAGGTATATAGCTGCCTGTTCCAGTGATAATGGTTGCCATTCGAAGAATTTAGGTTTATTAATCTAATGCGTTCTAAACTAAGATAAGAATTTCTGCTGAATCTAGATGTATTTGTCGCCCTTATGTCTTTTTACTTCCGCAACATATTCTTTAATAGACTGCTCTTTTTCTTTACTGCATATAAGAAGTACATCCTTGGTATCTACTACAATAAAATCATCTAAGCCCTGCACCACTACTAATTTATCCTTAGGGGCGTTAATCATACACTTCGTAGCGTCAATGACAATAACATTATCAGAGGCCACGGCGTTGGCGAAATAATCTTTCTCCATGGCTTCATACGCACTATTCCAAGTACCTAAATCACTCCATCCAAAGCTGGCAGGTATTACATATACATTATCTGCTTTTTCCATAATAGCAATATCAATAGATATATTTACACACTGCGGATATATTTTTTGAATAGATTTTTTTTCTGCTGCTGTATTAAAATTTGCTTTTTCCCCATCAAATAATTCAAACATTTCTGGTTGGTACTTTTCAAAAGCAGCTATTACAGTAGAGGCTTTCCATGCAAAAATACCGGCGTTCCATAAAAAATCGCCGCTGGCCAAAAAGGACGCTGCAATTTCTTGCGTGGGCTTTTCGGTAAATGTTTTTACTTTATAAACACCCTTGCTCACTTCTAGCCCCTCGTATTGAATGTAACCATAACCAGTATTGGGATTTGTAGGCATAATACCTAAAGTAGCCAAGGCCTTGATATTCGAAACAAAATCAAGTGATTGTTCTACAATTTTTTGAAAATTTTCTTGCTCTAAAATTAAGTGATCACTTGGGGCTACTACAAAAGTAGCTTGAGGATCCTTCTGGGCTAATTTAAAAGAGATATAAGCAATGCAAGGCGCTGTATTTTTTTTACTAGGCTCTGCTAAAATATTTTCTTTAGGTAAATTGGGTAATTGCTTTTCTACAATAGAAACATATTCTTCTGAAGTAACAATGTAAATATTTTCAGCTGGTATAAACTGCGTGTATCTTTCGTAGGTCCACTGAATTAAAGTTTTCCCCGTATTAAGTACATCTAAAAATTGCTTAGGATAAGCCGTTCTACTCATTGGCCAAAATCTACTTCCTATTCCTCCAGCCATAATGGCTACATAATGATGTTTGTTTTGCATACTTTCTTTGATTTATAAAATCCCCTCTTTCATTAAGTCGTGTATATGAATCATTCCCACAAAAGTATTGTCATTCGCTACTATTAATTGACTAATATCTTTTTGTTCCATCAAGGCCAAGGCTTCTACTGCTAATGCATAAGGCGCAATGGTAATAGGGCCTGCGTGAAATATAGTAGCAGCTGTTAAATCTTGAATGCTTGAATAATTTTCTAGCATTCTACGAATGTCTCCATCTGTTATAATACCTAATACTTTTTCGTTTTCATCTATCACAACTGCGGCGCCTAATCTGTTTTTGGAAATAACTAGTATCACTTCTTTTAGAGTAGTACTTAATTGTACAGATGGTTTCGGATTTACTTGCGCCATTTGACCTGCAGTCAATGTTAATCTTTTTCCTAAATTTCCTCCAGGATGAAATTTTGCAAAATCACTTGCCTTTACTTTTTTCAATTCCATTAAACACATTGCAATAGCATCACCCATCGTCATTTGTGCAGTTGTAGAAGAAGTGGGTGCTAAATTATGTGCACAGGCTTCTTTTTCTACAGTCGTATTAATTACCCATTTTGCATGACTCGCTAAATAACTTTCGGTATTACCTACCATGGCAATGATCGAATTGCCAAAGCCAGTTACTAATTGTACTAAATTTTTTATTTCGGGGCTTTCACCACTTTTGCTAATAATTAAAACGAGGTCTTGTTTGTTAATCATGCCGGAGTCGCCATGGATGGCATCGGCAGCATGCAGAAATAAGGCAGGCGTTCCAGTGGAGTTACAAGTGGCTACCATTTTTTGAGCAATGATGGCGCTTTTACCAATACCACTTACTACTAGTCTTCCTTCAGTAGTATAAATAGCTTTCACCGCTTCTATAAAAGGGGTATCTATAAATTTTTGTAAGCCAGTAATGGCTGCCGCTTCAATTTCTAGCGTTCTATTGGCAATAGCGGTTATTTGTTTATCCATATGCGATTTAAGAATCAGCAAAGTTAAGGTTTCAAGCATATTCATCCCTATTTTTAAAAAATCCTTAAAAAAAAGATTTTCAGTAAAATATTAGAGGACTTGAGTAATAGTGAATTAAATTCGTTAACTTATATAGCTATATTACACCGAAATAGTTGATTTTAAGATAATTACAGATGGCAGCCACCAAAAAAGCAATAAAAAAAGCCCCCGCTACTAAGGCTAAGAATAATTCAGTTAGCCCTGCCGTATTATTAAAGGCATTAGAGGAGCAATTCGGATTCAAGCAATTTAAGGGTACCCAAGAAAAGGCCATTGTCTCTTTATTGAGTGGTCGGGATACTTTTGTGATTATGCCCACTGGAGGGGGTAAAAGTTTATGCTATCAATTACCTGCTTTAATGCTACCTGGTTGTGCTATTGTTGTATCGCCTTTGATTGCGCTGATGAAAAACCAAGTTGACCTTGTGCGTGGCTATAGTGAAAAAGACGAAGTGGCCCATTTCTTAAATTCATCTTTAAATAAAGGACAAATTAAATTGGTGAAGGCCGACCTACTAAGTGGCAAAACCAAATTATTATATGTAGCGCCTGAAACTTTAACGAAGCAAGAAAATTTAGATTTTTTTAGCGACTTAAATGTTTCCTTCTTTGCAGTAGATGAAGCCCACTGTATCTCAGAGTGGGGCCATGATTTCAGACCAGAGTATAGAAGGCTCAAAGAAATGATGGAAGAGATTAATGCAAATGTGCCCATCATTGCTTTAACTGCTACGGCTACACCTAAAGTGCAAAGTGATATTGTTAAAAATTTATCTCTGCGAGGCCCTGAAGTTTTAATTTCTTCATTTAATAGAGCCAACCTTTATTATGAAGTGCAGCCCAAGGTAAAAAAAGAAGTAACTGTAAAAAGTATTGTAAGATATATTTCTGGGCATAAAGGAAAGAGCGGCATTATTTACACACTCAATAGAAAGACCACCGAAGAATTAGCTGATTTATTAATTGCTAATAAAATTAAGGCAGTGGCTTATCATGCAGGCTTGGATCAAAAATTAAGAGCCAATAGACAGGATCAATTTTTAAATGAAGATGTACAAGTAATAGTGGCCACCATTGCTTTTGGAATGGGCATTGATAAGCCAGATATTCGATTTGTCATTCATTATAATATTCCTAAGTCCATTGAAAATTATTATCAAGAAACAGGCCGAGCAGGCAGAGATGGTTTAGAAGGAAATTGTATTTTATATTATTCTCATAAAGACGTTGCTAAGCTAGAACATTTTTTAAGAGATAAGCCCTTGAGTGAAAGAGAAGTGGGTGCACAATTAATAGATGAAACAGTGGCCTTTGCTGAAACTGGTGCTTGCCGTCGTCGTAGTCTATTGCATTATTTTGGAGAAAGTTGGGAAGATAAAAACTGCGGCAAATGTGATAATTGTTTACAACCTAAAGAAAGAATTGAAGCAAAAACCCAGGTGGTTCAATTATTAAAAGCAATTGAAGCTTTGAATGAGCGTTTTGTGGCAGACTATGTTATACAGGTATTAATGGGCGATTATACGCCTCAATTAGGTTTATACAGACATGAAAAATTACCCGAATTTGGAATAGGTAAAGAACAGGATCCTTTGTTTTGGAATAGCTTAGTAAGACAGGCCATGCTTGAAACCATTATTGAAAAAGATATAGAAGAATATGGCCTACTTAAAATAACGGATAAGGGTAAGAAGTTTTTAAAAAAACCTACTAGCTTCAAATTTGTTTTAAACAATGTATTTACAGATGAAAACGGCGAAGAGGATGACGCAGAAGGTCCGCAAACGGCTGGTGCAACTGATGAAGTTTTGTTTGAAATGTTAAAGGATTTACGTCAAAAAGAAGCTAAAAAAATTAGCCTTCCACCCTTTGTTATTTTCTTAGAGACTTCCTTACAAGACATGGCTACACTTTATCCTACAAGCATAGAGGAATTAGACAGATGCCAGGGCGTAAGCAAGGGCAAGGCTATTAAATATGGTAAGCCTTTTGTGGCCATGATTGAAAAGTATGTGACTGAAAATAATATTGAAAAGCCCGATGATTTTGTAATGAAGTCGGTTGCCAATAAATTCAATCATAAAATTTACATTATCCAAAATGTAGATAAGAAAATTCCTTTAGAAACCATTGCTAAAAACAAAGACCTTAAACTAGAAGCTTTATTAGAAGAAATGGAAACCATTGCGGCTAGTGGTACTAAATTAAATTTAGATTATGCCATCGATGAATGGCTAGACGAATACGATCAAGAAGAAATTTTAGAATATTTCAAAAACTGCGAAACTTCTTCACTTCAAATTGCACAAGAAGAACTAAGTGAAAATAATTATTCTTGGGAGCAATTAAAAATAATGCGCATTAAGTTTTTAAGTGTGGTAGGTAATTAATGCGTGAATTAGTTTCCTGCGGTTAAATAACTATTTACTCTCTCTGCCACATTTTTTCTTACACTGATGTAATAAAAATTGTAATCGGCAATATGATAATCCTCCGTTTTATATAAAAAGCTACCAAAGAAATGAGGCTTTGCTGTCCACAAAATACCTTTATGATTTATGGCGCCTGTTACATAAGGCGTTATTTTATTAAAGTCATAAAGTACAGCCCCTTTGTTTTCAAACCTGTCTACATTCGTTATATCAGCAGACCAAGAAAGTGGGTTGGTTACAATGGCCGTAAATTTTTCTTTTTTCACGAATTGAGTTTCATACCCTTCATGAAAAGTTCTCCAAGAACAAATACATCCTGTTGTACTGGGTTTTTCGCAGGCCTTCAGTGATGTATAAATTGCAGGATTAACTGGTATACCTACTAGATAGGCCACTACTAATTTTTTACTTAATGGTTTGCCATCAAAAAATTCTTTCAATAATCTAATGGTATGGGTGGAGCCTTGACTATGAGATGCAATAATAATAGGTCTGTCATTATTATAATGCTCCAAATAATATTCAAAAGATTTTTTTACGTCCTGATAAGCTAATTCAAAAGCAGCCATTGCATAGCCAGTATCTACTTTATTATTTGGTGTATAGGATTTAATATGCGCTTGACGATACCTTGGTGCAAAAATTCTGCCTGCTTCATTGAATATAGAAGCTTGGTTAAGTAGGGTTGGGTAATCTGTTTTCAGATTGGTTTTATAATCATTGAAAGAAGCAGACCATCCATAAGGTTTACTGCTATCCAAATAAGTAGTAGGGTGTACAAAAAATACATCTGCCTTTGAACTAGGCGTATAACTAGCTTTTAAAGGAGCAGGTACACTATCGGAGGGGTCATTTTTTTCTGGATGGGCAGCCCAGTATTGCAAATTGCTATAATCGGGAACCTCTTGGTATTTTTGCTGAGCATAAACAAGTTCCAATTTCGTATAATTGCTATTCGAACAACTACTCAAAAATAACAAGGCGATAATGGGTAAAAAGGCTTTCATGGTAAATGTATTTCTCTACTTTTTCAATAGTAGTTGCAAAGGTATAAAAATGTCTTTAACTTGTATCAAGTAAAATTAACTTGACTATATGATAATAGTCTGCTCTATTCTAAGACAATCTTTTAAGCATTTTGTTTAACGATAATTGGGTCATATACCCTAAAAATTAATTATTTTTAGGGTATCGCAGTCACTATTTATTTACTTATTTGAAATCACTTATTTGAAATTATTACGCCATATACCCTTTCTGACTGCAGTTTTAAAGCATGGCATTACCGCTTTTGGTGGGCCACAAGTGCATTTAGGCCTTATGCAGCAACGTTTTGTAGAAAAGCGAAAGGATGTCACCAGTGAGGAGCTTATGGAATATAATGCTTTTTGTCAATTGCTTCCCGGCGCCTCCTCTACACAAACTATTATTTTGATCGCTTTTAAAAGAGGAGGTATTTCACTTGCCTTTTTAACATTACTGGTTTGGATTTTACCTGCTACCTTTTTAATGATCCTTGTAGCTATTGCTTACAACTATTTCGATATAAGAACGGGGCTCCAAAGTTTTATATTATTACAACCCATGGCCATTGGATTTATTGTAAGTGCCACCATTGTATTATATAAAAAAGCAATTAACAGCCTTATTACTAAAATTATTTTTATCCTAACTGCTGTAGTTATTTTTTTAGCATTCAAATCTCCTTGGGCTATTCCGGTTGTAATTATAGTAGCAGGTATGGCAACTAACTTTAGTCAAAAAAGAATTCCCAATGATGGCGCTGCGCCAAAAGAAGTGAACTGGGGGGCCTTGTTTATTTTTATATTTTTATTTTTAGCAGCGGGTATTTTATCGGAAGAAGCCACCAGAAAAAATTGGGAGCAACATAAAGTCATTAATGTATTTGAAAATAATTATCGTTTTGGAAGTTTTGTTTTTGGGGGAGGGGATGTACTCATTCCTATGATGTATGAACAATATGTGGCCAGACCCAATTCGGAGCGAGTGAAGAAAAATAAAAGAGATGTATTAAAAATTTCCAAAGAAGCTTTTTTAGTGGGTGCTGGAATGGTAAGAGCCATGCCTGGCCCCGTTTTTTCGGTGGCCAGTTATGCCAGTGTGATGGCCTTAAAAGAAAAAACAATACCCATACAAATAGGGGGAGCGGTGTTGGGAAGTCTTGGAATTTTTTTACCTAGCTTTTTTATTGTTTTATTCTTTTTTCCTATCTGGCAAAATTTAAAAAAATATGCCATATTTTATAGGTCCCTTGAGGGTATATATGCAGCAGTAGTGGGCGTTATGCTTGGTGCTACCATTCATTTAATAGGAGCTGCTACCATTAAAATTGAGTATTATTCTTCACTTACTTTAGCTGCTTATATTTTTGTATTTGTGGCCAGTACTTATTTAATTTATAAACAAAAAATAGCAGCGCAGTGGGTTGTTTTATCTACCATCGCCCTTGGCTTTTTGCTTACCTTTCTAAATACTTATTGGTCTTCCTAAATAAAAGGTAAAAGCCTGTTAATTATATTGCAAAACGCAGTTAATTAAAGATGGCTTTAGTAATATTGCAGACTGAATGATTTACCGAATTAGTTATATTATTATTTTCTTGTTTTTTTTGTCTTTCAAAATGAATGCGCAAACTATACCGGTCAGCGGTGTGGTCTATGATATTTCAGGAAGAAGGCCTATTGAAGCTGTGATGGTCTATAGTAATTCTAATATTGCATTCACCGATTCTTTAGGTCGTTATAATATTAATGTAAAATCAAAAGATTCTCTTTGGTTTTCCTTATTTGGAAAAACAACACATAAATATCCAATTGACACCATTGAAGACTTACGCAATTTCAATGTCATGATTCATGTCACAGGCTTTGATTTACCTGAAGTGCGCGTCAGAAATAGTTATTATAAATTGGACTCTATTCAAAACAGAATCGATTATGCTAAATATTTTAACTATCAAGCGCCAGGTATTAGATTAAGTGGGGGGCAACAATTATTTGGCTCCAATGGCTTAACGGTTGGATTTGATTTGGATGAAATTATAAATATGTTTCGTGTAAAAAGAAATCGAAACTTGCTTTTTTTACAAAGGAGATTGATCTCTCAAGAACAGGAGAAATATGTGCAGTACCGTTTTACCAAACGATTCGTGATAAAATTGACCCGTTTAGAGGGGGAGGAGTTGGACCGTTTTATGAATTTTTGCAAGCCTTCCTATGAGGTCCTAGGCTTATTAAATGACCTAGAATTGGGCTATTATATACAAAAGAAATTCGAAGAATTTAAAAATACCCCTTGAGTCCCATCAATGAACCCTCTGGGATAGGTCGCCACTCATCTATTTTCTTTCCCAAAACATGTCATTTTTGCTATCTTTAAGCACTAAAATTAGACCAATTTGAGAAAGCTTAATATGATTGCCTTCATCCTGATATTAGGATTGTTTGCATGTAAAGAGAAAACAAAGCCAACAGATAAATTCAATGCAAATGCGCCGGTATCTGTAGATATTACGATTGCTGCTGCACAAATAGTGGATAAAGTAATTGAAGTAAATGGATCTGTGGTGGCAAGTGAATTTGTAGACATTCGTCCAGAATCCAATGGTCGTATTGTTTTTTTACAAATCCCTGAAGGTAAAATGGTGACTGCGGGCACTGTATTAGCCAAGCTAAATGATGCTGATTTACAAGCTCAAATGCAAAAAATTAAAGTGCAATTAGCATTAGCAACTATCAATGAACAAAGAAATTACAAATTACTTGAAGCTAAGGGGATCAATCAAAGTGATTACGATATTAGCTTACAGCAAGTCAATATTTTAAAGGCGGACATCGCTTATACCCAGTCTTTAATTGACAAAACGGTAATTAAAGCGCCTTTTGCCGGTCAAATGGGATTGAAGCAAGTAAGTCTAGGGGCCTACATCAGCTCAGCATCTACCATTGTTACTTTGCAAAAAGTAGATCAACTGAAAGTAGACTTTACCTTACCAGAAATCTATCAAAATTATATCAAGGTTGGCAAGAATGTATCTATAGAAAGTATTGCTAATCCTGGCGTTAAAATGATCGCAACTATTGCTGCTATTGAGCCACAGATTATAGCTACTTCAAGAAATATTAAAGTGCGTGCTAATTTAAAAGGTAAGTTATTACCAGGCGCTTATACAAAAGTGTTCCTTGGAGAGAATCAACAAAAGCCAAGTATTTTGGTTCCTACTAATATCATCATTCCTGATTCTAAAGTAAAACAACTTGTTGTTGTTAGAGAGGGTAAAGCAAAATTTATCAATGTGGAAACCGGATACCGAACTGCGGCTGGTGTTGAAATTACATCTGGAGTAAAAGTAGGCGATAGCATAATTGTTGCAGGGATGCTTTTTGTAAGGGACGGAAGTGATTTAAAAATTGGAAAGACATTACCACTTGCTGAGATCATCAAGTAGGCTCACAATTAATACATTATTTAGATGAATATATCGGAACTCTCGTTAAAACGACCAGTCTTAGCCACTGTGATGAACATTGCGATTATCATTTTTGGCTTGGTAGGTTATTCTTTCTTGGCCTTAAGAGAATATCCTGCTATTGACCCACCTATTATTTCAGTACAAACATCCTATTCAGGTGCGAACTCAGAAGTAATTCAAAGTCAAATTACAGAACCTTTAGAGAAAGCGATTAATGGTATCCCTGGTATCAGAACCATTAATTCTTCTAGTTCAGTGGGTAATTCAAATATCACCGTCGAGTTTAATTTAGGCGTGAATTTGGAAACTGCAGCAAATGATGTAAGAGACAAAGTATCACAAGCCGCAAGAAGTTTGCCAGAAGATATCAATAATCCTCCTGTGGTATCAAAAGCAGATGCAAGTGGAGATTTTATTTTAATGCTTACTTTAAGAAGTAAAACCAAAGGGTTATTGGAATTAACTGAATATGCTGAAAATGTTTTGCAACAAAGGTTTCAGACGATTGATGAAGTTGCTAGTGTTGGCGTTCGCGGGAAGCGTTTATCGATGCGTATTTTTCCAAATACGGATTTACTCAATGCATTCGGCATTGCATTTAATGATATTCAAACGGCACTGAATAAAGAAAATGTTGAATTACCCGCTGGCCGTATTTATGGCAATAAATCAGAATTCATTATTCGTACATTAGGAAGATTGTCCACTGAGGCAGATTTTAGAAATATCATTATCAAACAAGACCCTAATGGCATTGTAAGATTAGGAGATATTGCAAAAGTGGAGCTTGGTCCAGAACAAGAAGACCAAGGCACTTATTTTAATGGGGTGCCTGTTGTTATGTTAACCATCTCTCCTCAGCCGGGTGCCAATCAAATTAATATTGCAGATGAATTTTACAAAAGATTAGAAGAAGTCAAAGCGCAAAATAAATCAGATATAGAATTTGCAATACCTATTGATAATACCAAGAATGTACGTCGAGCTTTGTCGGAAGTAAAAGAAACCATTTTAATTTCATTTACGCTGGTGGTATTAGTGATTTTCTTTTTCTTCAGAAATTGGTTGATTGCCATTAGACCATTAATTGATATCCCCATTTCTTTGATAGCCACTTTCTTCATTATGTATTTGGCTGGTTTCTCTATTAATGTCTTGACTTTATTAGCCATTGTTTTAGCAACAGGACTTGTAGTGGATGATGGTATTGTGGTCACCGAAAATATTTTCAGAAAACTAGAAGAAGGGCTACCTATTAAAGAGGCTGCCAGAGAAGGCAGTAAGGAAATTTTCTTTGCAGTCGTATCTACTTCTATTACTTTAGCCGTTGTATTCTTACCTGTTATTTTCTTACAAGGTTTTGTAGGTTCCTTATTTAAAGAATTTGGTGTGGTGGTGGCAGGTGCTGTTTTAGTTTCAGCATTTGTATCTCTAACCATTACGCCAGTGTTGAATGTGTACCTAAATAGAAATGGCGGACAACATGGTAAATTTTATGAGCGTACGGAACCCTTTTTCAAAGGCATGGAACAAGGCTATAGA
>JABMML010000094.1 GCA_013205585.1 Chitinophagaceae bacterium
CTTATAAGTAACGCCCTGCTGATCCGACTCCTCGGTTTTTTTAGCCTCTGCTTTTGCAAAAAATTTATCAATGAAAATAAGAATAATACCACCTGCTACCATCAGAATTGCAATAACCCACAAATTACCTAAGGCGGCATCGATATGTTTTTTCAAAATAGCTCCGAAAATTAAAGCAGGAATAACCGCGATCATTAATTTAATATAGAAGCTAAAGTGCTTAAAATCAAAAAACTTTTTTCTGTAGATAACCACCACCGATGCAATGGCTGCTAATTGAATCACGATTTCAAATAAATCAACAAAGGGGCTGCTTTCAATGCCTAAAAAAGGATTGGCAAACTTCATATGGGCCGTACTTGAAATAGGCAAGAACTCGGTGATACCTTCAATAATGGCTATAATAATGGATTGAAAAATATTCATTATTACGATTTTTTGAAAATCGCATATATCTCAATAATGAAACCTGCGATAACCACAATAGGCGCAAGGGTAATGCGTCTGAAGCTATATACTTCTGATTCATTAAATACGTTTGGATCGGCGCTTTTACCACCAGACATTAAGAACATGCCAAGCACGATTAAGGCTGCTCCGATAAGCATCCATGTATAATTAGATTTTCCAAAAAAATCAAGTGATTTAGTTTTTTCTTTCTGGCTCATGTTTTCAAGTTTTATTTTCAATAAATTTTTTATAAATTTTTGGGTACAATTAATATAATTCGTCCAATTTCATTTTTAAATATTTTAAAACGCTACGGTAAGTACTAAATACCGAAATACCCACGCCTAGTAGGATAAGGCCTCCAAATAAAATTAAACTATTACTAATGCCTTGCAACATGCCTATTTGAGGAAATTGCGAAGTGGCCCATTCAATTAATCCAAACAAAAGGAAGATGGCTACAAAAGCGCTAATTAAACCATTCAATAAAGCGCGAATTAATAAAGGCTTAGAAATAAAATTACGCGTCGCACCCACCATTTGCATGGTCTTAATTAAAAAACGATTACTATACATAGCTAAGCGAATAGTGTTATCGATACTAATAATAACAATAATGCAAAGTATAATGGACATCACTAAAAATATTACTCCAATTTTAGTAGCTCTTTCATTTAAGCTAGTCACTAAATTTTTAGGATATTGAATATCAGCAACATCTTTGGAGAAGGTATTTTCAATAGCGGCTGTAATTTTTGTTAAGCTATCTGTATTTACATAATCGGCTTTAGCATAAAAGTCAACACTTTCTGGAAGTGGGTTAGCCTCTAGAATTTTAGCCCAGTCTTCATTATTTTCTTTATTCCAAATGGCCTTCGCTTTTTCTTTATTAATGTATTCTACATTTTTTGCATAGGGCTGACTTGCTATAAATTGCTGAATTTTACCCACTATATTTTTGTCAGTGGTTCTTACATAAACACTAATACGAATATCCTCTTTGAAGCTGTCCCCAATAGACTGAAGGTTTAAAAATAACCAGCCCATAATGCCCATAATAAATAAAACAATAGCCACCCCTACAATACTATAAATGTAGTTGGGTTTGCTGCGTTTCAGCGCCGATGTTCCGGTAGAAGCCATAGCATTAAAATTTTATTTGTTCGCTTTGCAAATGTAGGGTTTTGAACGCTAATGGCTTACATTTGCAGAGGGTGAATTCAGACATTTTTTACTCAAATTGGAGCGGGCTCAAAATTTGGTTAAAGAATTGTTAGTTTTCACAGCTTTTATAAAGAAAATTAAGAAATGGAGTATCAATTTAGGGCCATTGAAAAAAAGTGGCAAACTATTTGGAAGCAAAAAAAGGCGTACAAGGTAAGTAATGATTCTACTAAGCCTAAGGCTTATATATTGGATATGTTCCCTTATCCAAGTGGTGCTGGTTTGCACGTTGGCCATCCCCTAGGTTATATAGCTTCAGATATTTATAGCAGGTATAAAAGACTAAAAGGTTTTAATGTTTTACACCCCATGGGTTATGATGCCTTTGGATTACCTGCGGAGCAATATGCAATTGAGCATGGCGTGCATCCATCTAAAAGTACGTATGACAATATTAATAATTTTAGAAAGCAATTAGATAATATTGGATTTTGTTTTGATTGGGATAGAGAAGTAAAAACTTGTGACGTAAGTTATTATAAATGGACACAGTGGATTTTCTTAGAATTATTCAATAGCTATTTTGATAAAGGGGCAGCCAAAGCAATGCCTATTGCAATACTTGAAGCTACTTTTGAAAAGCAAGGCAATGCAAATCATAGTTGCCCAGGCAATGCTGCTTTAAATTTTACAGCCAATAATTGGAAAGGCTATACAGAAAAAGAAAAGCAAGTTATTTTAATGCAATACCGTTTGGCTTTTTGTGGTTATGGCGAAGTGAACTGGTGTGCTGCCTTAGGAACCGTGCTTGCCAATGATGAGGTCACTAATGGATTTAGTGAAAGAGGAGGACATCCTGTAGAGAAAAAGAAATTACGTCAATGGTATTTAAGAATTACAGAATATGCAGATAGGCTATTGTCGGGGCTTGAGACTATTCAGTTCAGCGAAGCCATGAAAGAAATGCAATCCAATTGGATTGGTAGAAGTGAAGGTGCTGAAATTGATTTTGCCATACAAGGACATGTAGGTAGTTTAAAAGTATACACCACAAGGCCCGATACTATTTTTGGTGTTGACTTTATGGTGGTAGCGCCTGAACACGCATTAATTGAAAGCATTACACCCACTACTCATAAGGCAGCAGTAGCTGAATATCTTGGGTATGTAAAAAGTAGAAGTGAAAGAGAGCGTATTTCGGAGAAAAAAATTACGGGCTGTTTTACAGGCGCCTATGTGACCAACCCTTTTAATAACGCCTTAATACCGGTTTGGATATCTGAATATGTTTTAGCAGGTTATGGTACGGGAGCTATTATGGCTGTGCCTTGTGGAGACGATCGTGATTTTAAATTTGCACAACATTTTAATATTCCTGTTACTAATATTATTGGAGATGCTTTCAATGGTATTGATGCCAACCCTACTAAGGAAGGTATTTTATCTAATAGCGATTTTTTAAATGGAATGGTGCAAAAAGACGCAATTACAATAGTGGCTAAAAAATTAGAGGCCATGGGTATTGGCAAGTCTAAGATTAATTATAGAATGCGTGATGCGGCTTTTAGTAGACAACGTTATTGGGGCGAGCCTTTTCCTATTAAATGGAAAGACGAAGTAGCTTATCCTTTATCAGAAAAAGAACTTCCTTTATTATTACCTACCGTAGACAACTATTCTCCCGGACCAGAAGGAGAAGGCCCCTTGGCGAATATTGCTGCTTGGAAAGCAGAAAATTATGAAACCAATACCATGCCTGGCTTTGCAGGTAGTAGTTGGTATTTTTTAAGGTATATGGATACTGCTAATGATACAGAGTTCTGTAGTAGAAAAGCAAGTGATTATTGGGGACAAGTGGACCTTTATATTGGAGGTACAGAACATGCTGTAGGACATTTACTCTATAGTAGAATGTGGACCAAGGTATTATTTGATTTAGGCCATATTGGTTTTGATGAACCCTTTAAGAAATTATTGAATCAAGGTATGATACAAGGCAGCTCTCGATTTGTATATAGAATAAGAGGCACGCAAAAATTTGTATCTGCTGGATTAAAGCATGCGCATGAAGTGGACGCCCTGCATGTAGATGTAAATATTGTAGATGGTGTTGAACTAGATAGGGAAGCCTTTAAAAAATGGAAACCCGATTATGCCAAGGCTGAATTTATTTTAGAAGACGGTAAATATATATGTGGAGTGGAGGTAGAAAAAATGTCTAAGTCGAAATTTAATACGGTGAACCCAGATGACTTAGTAGAAAAATATGGCGCTGATACATTTAGAATGTATGAAATGTTTTTGGGTCCGGTGGAGCAAAGCAAACCATGGGATACCAAGGGCATTGAAGGGGTGCACCGGTTTTTAAAAAAATGCTGGCGTTTATTTTTTGACGAAATAAAAGGAAAGGTTTGGGTAGACGAGGCGCCTACAGCTGCAGAATTAAAAGTACTTCATAAGGCCATTAAAAAAATTGAAGAAGATACAGAGCGTTTTAGTTTTAATACCGCAGTAAGTAGCTTTATGATTTCTGTGAATGAACTAGCCGATTTAAATTGCCATAAAAAAGAAATACTTTCTCAATTAGTTATTTTGTTAACCCCCTATGCGCCCCATTTTGCAGAAGAGTTATGGCAGGTCTTGGGAATGGATGGCTTAGTGGTAGACGCTGTTTATCCGGTTTTTGATGCACAGTATGTAACTGAAACAGAGAAAGAGTATCCTATTAGTATTAATGGAAAATTAAGAGCTAATATTCTTATTGCGCTTGACGCTAGCGAGGATCAAGTGAGCGCTATAGTATTAGAAAATGAAGTGATTAAAAAATGGGTAGAGGATAAACCTATTAAAAAGCTCATATTTGTAAAAGGGAAGATGGTAAATATTGTAATTTAATAGTTTAAAAATAAGCATGGCAAATTCACCTTTAGATAATAC
>JABMML010000095.1 GCA_013205585.1 Chitinophagaceae bacterium
CTATCTAAATTTGCAATAGTTAATAATTAAAATAGATAACAATGATTGAGTCTAAAAGGTTTGGTTCTAAGAAAGCACTAATTGATATAGATGAAACCATCTGCTTTTATACAGATAAAAGAGTATATGAGTTAGCCGAGCCTAATTTTGAAAATGTGGCTAAGATTAATAAACTATACGATGAAGGTTGGCATATTACTTATTGGACAGGCAGGGGAGAAAGCTCAAAGCGAGATTTAAGAGGCCTTACTTTAGAACAGCTCAATAAATGGGGCTGTAAGTTTCATGATTTAATAACAGGCTACGACCCTAATGGAGGCACGACAAAACCCAACTTCGATTTAGTGATTGATGACAAAGCTAAGAGGATAGAGGAGCTTTAAGCGCTTGCTTATTTTTTTTAGCAAAGGGTAAATAGAAAACCCAGAAATGAACCAAGGCAACAGCTTCAAATATTAATATATAATAAGGCCATTCTCCTATTACAAATGGGTTGTTTACTGTTGGCTTGGCCGATAAATACATATAATTAGCACCCACCGTATAATTAATAATACTTATGCCAATGGCTACTAATTGTGTGTAGCCTAATACCCATAACCATGATTTTGGTCGGGGTACAAAGTTCAAATGAACAATCATATAAATAATAACTAATAGCAAACCACCGTGGTCTATAAAGTAGGCGTAAAAATTATAACCTTCCATGCCTACTGTAAATTCGGGAGTGAGTAAAGCATGTATACCACCCGCTAAACCCCAGTAGTAAAGGCATTCAGCCAACCATTGTCTGTAATTAATGAGTGTGATTATACATAAAAAATAACTGATACTACATAAGTGCACAGGCAGGCTTTGTTGCAAATTCCAATAGCCTGTTGAATAAACGTAATAATTTTCTACAATATAATTGATGCCAAAAAATAAGGCAATAAAATTAGCGTAAGTTTTAGGTTCAATTTTTTTAAAATGTAAGGGGGCTCTTACTACAATCGTAATAATAAGTATAACCATGATAATACATTGCCACCAAAAAAGGGAGAAAGGTTCAATAAAAGCAGGCGGATGAAATTTTCCCATTTAATTCAATATAAAATTATAAGTTGCGAATCCAAATATTTCTATAACTAATTGGATTACCATCGTCTCCATGGTCTTGAAGCATTAATGGTAATTTAGCAGCATGCTTTTCATACTTAGGTTTCATTACCCAGTCGGTAGTTCCTAAAATAGTTACATTATTTTGTATAAGCACACCATTATGAATAACAGATACACGCGCAGGGCTTTCTAATTCACCATTCTCTTTAAACTTTGGTGCTGTAAAAATAATATCATAAGACTGCCACTGTCCAGGTTTGCGACTTGCATTCACTAAAGGAACATGTTGCTTATACACTGCCCCTGCTTGCCCGTTTGAATAAGTTGGATTATTATAAGAATCTAATACTTGAATTTCATATTTACCCATAATATACACACCACTATTGCCTCTTCCTTGACCACTGCTTTTTACTTCAGCTGGCTCTCTAAATTCAATATGTAATTGGCAGTTTCCAAAAGCTTCTTTGGTAATTAAATCACCCGCACCTTTAATATCGGTAACAGCGCCATCTGCATCTATTTTCCAACCAGCAGGGCTACCATCTTTTTTTTGAAAAGCCCCTAGGCCATTTCCATTGTATAAAATAGTGGCGTCAGAAGGAGCCCCTGCATTGCTTAAGCCTGGTGTTACTAAGGGTACATTCACCCATACTTCCAATAAGCCAGCAAGGCTATCTACATTTAATTTTTTTTGAGCCGTTACCAATTGTGTGCTAGCTAATAGGCAAGTCAACACAAGTAATTGTTTTTTCATATACTGGTTTTAAAGTAAGCAATCGTTACTATGAATATAATAAAAAAAACATTGTTAATGGGAGCAAAAGGGTAGAAATACTAAGCTATTACCATGCTATACTAGGCTGCTGCTAAATTTTATTACCTGAACTTCCTTTAATGAGGCCGCGACAATTAGCAGCACCACAATTACAGTTAAAAGGTTCCATGGTTTCATCTAAAAAGCTACCATAATCCAAGGTGAGCTCTTCTCCTTTTTGAACTGCTCTATTAATAACTACATTTAAACCAATATAAGTAGAGTTGGCATCGCAGTGATGGTTTTGAGGAGACCACTCTTCGGGTTGTAAGTCCCATAATATATATACATCCTTACTAATTGGATAGGCGTATCTTCTGAAATTTAATTTTTCTCTTTCGTCCCAATTTTCATCTACAAATTTTTTGGTGACTATACGTTGTGCTTTTTCTTCCCCTTGAAATAAAATAGTGTCTTTAGGTAAATCCCATTTTGCATACATACCATAACCAGAAATAGCATTGCCTTTAATTTTATATACTTTTTCTTTTCTTCTATAACGCGCCATGCCTTCAATAATAATTCTTTCTAAGAAGCCACGCTGGCCTGCTCCATCGTGTAATAAAATATAATCTGCAGAGCCTTCATAGCCTTGGGCATAAAACACAGAACAAGTAAAATTTATTTCAAGAAAAAATAGTTCTCCTTTATCATTCATTCTAAAATCCATTCTTCCATAACCCACACCATTAAAAGACATAAAAACTTGCTCGGCAATATTTTTTAATCTACCAGCTAAACTAGCATCGGTCACAGGAATATTTGCATTGGGATGAAGTTCGGAAGTTTTTAAAGCGTAGGTTTTAAAACTAAAACCTACAGGAAAAATATATTCAACGGGTACAAAGCTGGTACAAGTTTTTCCATCTGCATTAGCAGCCACTAATACTGTGAATTCACGACCATCAATATACTCTTCCACCAAGGCAGCACCAAATTCTGCTAATATGCTTTTTACCTTGGGTACTAATTTGGCCATATTATTGGCCTTGGAAGCATTGTCCACCCCTAGGCTATCACCCGCCTTGGCAGGTTTTACAAATAAAGGGAATTGTAAATTACCAGGAAGCTGCGCTATATCTGCCTCTGACTCTATATGAATATGGGCCGGTGTTTTCACCTCTTCGCAGAAGGCCAAATACTTCATAATGGTTTTAGGGGGGTCGTATAAATTGGTGCTAGGTCCTGTGTAGGGTAGCCCTAATAAATCCAAACTCATAATTACATCTATAGACGGGACCTTCCATTCTAAATAACCTTCACATAAATTAATATAGATATCGTAATTATTTTCTTTAAGTTGTTTTAATTGTTGATAGGTAGTAAGCTTATTTAAAAAAACATGATCAATATGCGCTTCGGGCATAATGGAAGAAAGATCTCTTTTAGGATCGTAGTATTGGTAATCGACTTCTGAAGTGGAGTAGTCTGGTTGTAGTACACAAATTTTTAAGTCTTTAAAACTTATAGCATTATTAATAGTGGGAAGGGGGCGCATAATTTATTTTTTTCTTCTAACAAATGCGTCATTAATAATATGAACCACTAATTCAGTAAAACTTTGATTGGCATAACGTAAAATAGCGCCAATAGAAGTAAAGTTTTCATCTTCACTAATACCGCACTGTGCGTTCACTTCTAATACATAGGCTTCGCCTGTTTTATTATCTATGCGCACATCTACTCTTGTATAACCAGTTCCATTACAAGCCACATAGGCATCCCAAGAAACTTTTTGAACAGCGAGTTGAACTGCCTCGTCTCCTAATTGGTATTGATAAAAATTTTCATCTTCTGGCATAGGGGTTTCTTCTTCATAAATTTCCCATAATCTATCAAAGGATAAAAATTTTTCTTTTTCTGGAAGGGAGGCATGAAAGACTCTTTCTACCGGCGGGTATATCTTTGCATACTCAGGGTGGGTATGGCTTCCCACAATCATCACAGTGTATTCAGGTCCTTCCACAAAAGACTCTGCTATAATACCGTCTGAAGATAAATTCCAACCTCTGTATCCTTTAAACATTTTAGCTAATTGGGTTTTCAAGGCACGTTCTGTTTCTACTACATTTTCAATGCCCACCCCTAAACTTCCACCAGAGACAGCAGGTTTTACAATTAAAGGACTTCCTAATTTTTCAATAATTTCTTTCGCATTAATATTATTATCTCTAATGGCTTCCCATTTCGGTGTAGCAACGCCTGCTTCATCAAAAGCTTTTTTCATAGGAATTTTAGAAGTAGTGATATCGTAGAAATAATCATTGGCACCTGTATACACTAATTGTTTTGCGTCTAAGGCTTTAATAACAGAAACACCAGGGGCTCCATTAATTTCATCGCCATCACATAAATTTAATACTACAGGAAAATGAATTCCTTTTTCTCTCTCATGTGCAATTTCTTGCACAATCATCTTATAATTTTCTAAAGTTACGGGCTGCCATTTCCAAGGAAGTTCTAGTTGTTCAAATACGCGCGTATATTCTTCTATGCTTTGACTAAAATCATAATAGTATGCTAAGTTCGGATCTGGATTATCCAAGCTTGGGGCCAAGACCCACACTTTCAAATGTCCTACTGGAACAAAAGGGTAAAATAAATTACGAAAGGTTGTCAACGCAGTTTTAGAGGGTTAGTATAAGTTAGTATAATATTCATTGAAGTTATAAAATATATAATACTAACAAATTATTATAGCTATTAATTTCATAACTACTATAGCCTATAAATACATACTACTGCATGCTCATTTCGAAAATACTTCAATGGGATAAATTACAATGCATTTAAAAGCCATTTATATATTATAGATGCCTGTATATCAATATGTTATGAAAAATTAATTTAATTGCCAATACATTAAAAAGTAATAAAGATGCAAACTCAAGTAATCATTTGTGATAAACAAATTGTGTATGCAATAGGATCTAGCTTGCTTATTAAAGACAATCCACAGTTATTGGGCTATCATATCATCAAAAGTATAGAGGAGTTAACTGGTTATATTGCCTATGATAAAACCAAACAGGTCCTACCCATGGTCTTAGTGGTTGATAGTGCTATGTTTCATTTTGGAGATCCATCTACTATGCAACAAATTAAAGAGATTAAAACCAGAATGGGTGTGATGGTGATCTTTAATGAACAAGACGAAGCTCATTTGTATCAATTAATAGATAATGGCATATCGGTGATAGTGGCGCGTAATGTTTCCAAGCAAGAATGGTCCAAAGCACTTGAAATGGCCAGGCTTCAAAAAATATACTTTTGTAATCGTATTGCCGATAAAGTATTTAATATGGTGAATTGTATAGATAAAATAAAGCTAACAGAGAAAGTACACAAGTTACATACTTATGATAAATATATTTTAGTACGCATTTGCGAAGAGGCTTCTAGCAAACAAATTGCTTATGAAGTGGGCCATAGCAAACGCACTATTGAAGGGCACCGTACAAAAATGATGCAGCAACTAGAAGTTAAAAATTTAGCAGGCTTGGTGAAACTGGCCTTTATGTCAAAGCTATACGATCATTATTTAGAGAACCCTGGTTTGTATGATGTGACTTCATGTGCTAAAACATCTTCTTTATAAAAATATATGGTTTTAAAATCGCCATCAATATATTTTTGCGCCTGGTTGGTAAAATTATTTGAACTGGCAAAACGACTTTGACCCCCCGTAATAATTGTTTTCGCTTCTAATTTTTTTCCAAAACTAATAGCCGCAATAAAACTATTGCCAGAATAACCATAACGTTTTAAAGTATTATCATATCGTCTGCTCTCAAAAGCAGGTAGGGAGCCCCATTTAGAAGATGTTTGTCCTACCGCTATACTAGGCGCATTGTCATTAAATTTTTCTCCTGGGTTCACTCTTTGATATCTATTTAAATCACCCCATTGAATTTCCCAGTTCCCATAAGTTTTTTCTAATTGATCTAATGAAGCATTTAAGAGCGCTAATTTTTTTTCATTCGAAACACTGTTCACCATCTGCTCATATTTTTTTATAATTTGAGTAGTGGCTTCTTCTGTGGTGGCCGGAGGAATTTCTTTAGACCAATTGTTTGCCCATTCAATAGCAATAGTAGTAGCAACAGAGGAAATACCCGCATCCCCATTCCAATTAGCTAAATAGTTCATTACCTTTTTTTCTCTTTCATTTAAATCAATGGTTTTTGTATACGCCATAAAAGAAGGCAGTAGAATATCAAAAGCACTTAAATGTTTATTGTATCCCAATTGAATTAAATCCTCTAAGGAAATTTTATCTACTTTACTTAATAAGTTAACTGCGTTAATACCGCGTCCATTCTCGCCATCGGGTGCCATATAATGAGGATAGTCTTTTTCTTTAGGACTATATGCCCCAGCCACTGTGAAGGGAGTTGCATTACAATTTTGTAACCAACCATTGGCGGGGTTTATACTTTGTACAATTTCATCTAATGCATGCACGCCTATCCAATTAGTGGCTTTAATGGAACCATCTACAGGCACACTATAATCATAATTTGTATTTCTTTTAGGAATAAAATTACCATGCCAGTAGGCAATAGAGCCATCGGCATCGGCATAGACCGTGTTATTACTATTATTACCTAGTAAGGATAAGGCTGTTTGATACTCTTTTAAATTAGTAGCCTTGGTTCTGGTCCAACATTCCATTAAGGCATTTAAAGAACGATTATTTTCTTGCAAGCTTAACCACTTGCCATTTTTAGATCCCATCACAGGGCCATGTAATGTGCGATAAGTAAGGAATGATTTTGTTTTTATTAGACCCTCTTCCAAATATTGAATAGGAATATTTCTTTCTTTAATGGGTTGAAGACCTTGTTCATAATGCGATACCCAGCCTGTTTTATTTTTAGCTACTTTTTCTTCATACACATCGGCTACATCGGCATAGCCGCTGGTATGCATAAAACCTAAATGTTCATTGAAGCCTTGATAAATAAACATTTGCCCCCAAGTAACGGCTCCATACACATTTAAGCCTTCTTCACTCACCATATGCATTTCTGATCTAAAATAAAAAGGCACATGGGGGTTAATATATAATAATGCATTTCCATTTTTACTATGCTTTGGTGCTATGGCAAAACCATTAGAACCTTTTTGTATTTTTTCTTCTAAGGCATAAGGCTCTTCGGTATTTTGCACCACTAATTTTTCTGCACCTGGAATTTGTCCGTAAAAAGAAGCTACTTGTTCTTTTTTGATGCCACCTGTTTTAGTAGGAGAAACACTTCCGTCTGTCCACATTAAATGATACCAGGGTTTATAATATTGAATGGCTTTTTGTTTTACTTCAGGATTTTTGTATAAATAATAATTTAGTCCATCGGCGTGCGCTTGTAGTAATGCTTTAAACCAAACAGGGCTTTTATTATAATCATTTATGGCGGCTGCACTATCTTGAATAAGGCGCATCATTAAGTCTTCATAAATAGCTGCACTACCTTTTACTTCAGCAGTACGACCTAACATTTCTAAATAGTTCAATTCTATTTGTCCTACATTCTCTTCACTTTGTGCGTACATTAAACCAAAAATGGCATCGGCATCGGTCTTGCCATAAACGTGGGCAATACCCCATTCGTCTCTTATAATAGTGACTTGTTTTGCATGTTCTTCCCACCTTGCAATTTCACTAGCGCTATACTTTTGCGCCTTGCCGATAAAAGAGCAACTCATGAGTATACATATAAAACAGATATAGTTAAGGGACTTCATAATAGAGTGAGAATTTTTGGATTAGATACCCCATGTTTTCATTATCGCTAAATCTTTTTTCACACAATCTAATGGTGCTAAGCCTTGATAAGACTCTTGTTCAATGATAAAATGGTGTGCTCCTCCAATTTTTTTAGCAAGTAAGGCAATGGCTTTAGGATCTACCACGCCTTCCCCTAAAATGGTGCTTTCATAACCATCATTCATCTCCCCTTTTTCTGCTTTAATTTCATCTTTAACGTGTAATGATTGGAAACGACCTGGATATTTATTAATCCATTCATCACCCCTTGCTCCTGCACCATACATATTTCCAAAATCTAATTGGTGTACTACTAAATTCGGATCGGTATGTTGTAAGATGAGATCATACATTAAAGTACCATTCAATTTTTCTTTAAATTCAAAATCGTGATTATGGTATCCAAATTTCATACCACTTGCTTTACACAATTCACCCGACTTATTGAATGCATCTATTTGTTGCATTAAACCATCATAAGTACTTCTTAATTTATTATCCATTGAAGGGCTTATAACATATTCTTGACCTACAATAGCCGCATCTTCAACAGTGCGCTTCCAGGCATCGGTAAAATCCTTCTTAGTATTATCCCAATGATTAGTGCCCATCACAGTATGACCACTAGGCATTTTTAAACCTAGCCCTTCCAATACTTTTTTAAATTCTGTAGCTGTCCATCCGTAGAATTTTCTGTTCATATAATTTGCATGTTCAACATATTCAAATCCCATTTTAGACAGTGCCGTTAAGGTTTCCATTGGGTTTGTTTTCATCTCTGCACGCACTGAATACAATTGAACACCAATTAAATTTTTACTAGCTACATGATTGGTACTAGACCATAAAGCACTTGGTTTTAAACTAGCACCCATAATAGTAAGCGATGCGTTTTGTATAAATTTTCTTCTAGAGTTTTTCATAAGAATTGTTTTTTAGTATTTAAACTTAACATTAATTTTTGATTAATCTTCTACCTTTGTATTTTTAATTGGTTTTTTATCTAACCACTCGGAACGGTCTAATTTATGTTTACCCGTCTTCACTTCATCTAATGTATTACCATTATATAAGCGACCATTTTTCATAACTAAATCTATTGAGTTGGTATTGCGTATATTATCCAATGGGTTTTTATCCAAAATAAGTAAGTCCGCCAATTTGCCTACCTCTATACTTCCTAAGTCCTTGTCTAAACCTAACCCAGCGGCGCCTAAAATAGTAGCTGTTTTCAAGGCATCTATATTACGCATGCCACCAGATTGCATTGACCATAATTCCCAATGATAGCCTAGTCCTTGTAATTGACCATGACTTCCAATACCTGCAAGTCCTCCTTCTTCTACAATTTTTTTCATGCTCTTTGCATGTTTTTGGAATACATGTTCTTCTGGTAAGAACCATGTAGCACGACGACGCGATTTATTGGCTAACTCTTCATAAGGCGTAAAGTATTGTAGCTTCTCATTGCTATATGGGTTTTCATTTTCGTAATAATAGTTCTCTGCCCATGGCCCACCATAAGAAACAAGTAAGGTAGGGGTAACTGCCATTTTAGAATAAGCAATTGTTTTCACTACATCATCATATAAAGGATAAATAGGAATAGAGTGCTCATGTCCAGGATAGCCATCTAATAAATTGGTCATGTTTAATTTAAAATCAAGACCGCCTTCAGTGGTTGGCATTAATTGTTGATTTTTTGCAGCTTGTATTACCCATTGTCTGTGTTTACGATTACCTACTAAATACATTTTAATATACTTTGTATTATAGTATTTGCTGTACTGACTCAATACCGATTCTGCTTGTGCTGAATCTTTTAAGTTGTAAGCCCAATAACCTACACCAGGTCCTGTTGAATACACTCTTGGTCCTACCATCATACCTGCATCTACCATATCGCTATAAGTTAATACATCGGTGGTGGCTGTTTGAGGGTCACGCGTTGTAGTCACACCATAGGCTAGGTTGGCTGCATATACCCAGGCCTGTGTTTTATGAATGCCCCAGCTTGGCCACATATGAGCATGTGTATCTATAAAGCCAGGAACAATTGTTTTGCCGGTTACATTTACTCTCTCTGTATTACTGGCTACTTTTAAGCTACCTGTTTTACCAATGGCTTTAATACGATTGTTTACTACATATATATCTCCTTTGCTAATGACTTCATCACCTTTCATGGTAATAATTCTTGCATTGGTTAACAGCATATGGGTGTTAGGCATATCTTTTTCATAAAATACTTTCACCCAATTTTCAGTAGCCTTGTATTTAGGATCTTCTTTCTTTTCAGCTTTCTTCGCTGTTTCTTTTTTAGTACTGTCTTTAGCAGTCGTATCTTTTTTAATAGCTTCTTCTGCTTTTTTAGCCACCGCTAAACTATCATCAAAAGCGTAAGAAGCGTCTATATCATAAGTAAAATGTGCAGCGCCTAAACTATAGTGTACAATTTTTCCATTTGCTTCCCAGCTTGGAAACTCGCCACCCATCTCTGTTAAGAGTTTACTAGGGAAGGCGGCACTTTTTGCATCTGCTACAGAAATCTCTACTAATTTACCAGCTTGTGGTATAGTGATATAGTAAATATTATTATTCACTTGTGCAATAGCCGCTTTACCTAATGGCGACATTAAAATAGTATTCGCACTTGAAGCAGGATTATTTTCTTTAGCGGCATCTTCATCATTTTCGTCTAAATCTAATACATCTGCAACCCGTTTTCCTTTGTGTTCTGGAATGCTACCAAAAGTAGTAATGCCCGTAATTTTTACAATTTCTTTTTCATCTCCACCATCCCATTGAATAGAAGTTAATTTTCCATATTTATTTAAATAAATACGGTCTTCGCCATTTACAAAATGGGCATTGCCGCGTCCGTTGGCTTTATCAATAACATGAATACTTCCATCATTTAAATCTAACCAACATAGTTCATCTTCATCATCGTTATAAGTAGGGTCTTTTGAATCTTTAAATTTTTGAACAGTGGTTCTGTTAAATACAAGTCTATTACCTGCTGGATTTATGGATAGGCCTTGGTATAAAGCATTTTCTTTAGTAAGCCTTGTCTCAGTGCCTGAAGCAAGATCAATACTTCTAATACTCCCCCCATTTTCAGACCAGGTAGCAAAATAAATGGTCTTGCCATTGGCATTCCAAATAGGTTGCGCTTCTGTAAAATTATTTTTAGTTAATTTTTTAGGCGTTCCATTCGGATAGTCCATTACATATAATTTATTCAATACTGTAAAGGCTAATTTTTTTCCATCCGCTGAAGGAACCGCATCTCTAATTTGAGTGGCTTGTGCAGCACTGGTATCTTTAATAGGGTATTTGAAAAGAACTTCTGGTCCCATTTCAATAGAGGCATCTACTGTATAGCTAATTTCTTTTTGTGCAGCAGTTGCAATATCAATGCTATGAATTTTTCCACCATAAGAAGCTAGTAAATTTTTGCTATCAGGTGTGAAAGTCATAGTAGGTAATACACCTAATACAGCAATCGATTCTTGATCATCTCTTTGCACAGGGTAGGCCAACCATGTTTCTTCACCTGTGTTTAAATTACGTTTAACTAATCCTGTTTTATCTTCAAATCTTGTTCCGTACACCATCCATTTACCATCTTTAGAAAGTACGGGTGTGAAAGCAGAACCATATCTTGAAGCAATGGTACGTGTGGTTCCTTTATCTCTATCATACACGCCAATACTATACTGAGGCAACATGGCATTGTAGTTCCAAGCACCCATTCTTGTAGAATAATAAATATATCTTCCATCTGCACTTACTGCAGGATCAATTGTTTTTAAATTTGCTGGTAAAGAAATTAAAGAAGTACCCGCGCCTCCATTTTTATGCATTAAATACAATTTTGTATTTCTTCTACCTTTGGTATACACTATATAATTACCATCGGGTGTATACACAGCGCCTGGAAAATTTTGATTTTGTTCTTCTGTTAAAGCAATGGTATCTTTTTTAGCAATATCGATATACCATAAATTTTCTGCACCACCTCTATCTGAAATAAATAAAATTCTTTTACCATCTGGGCTATAGCTAGGATGATTGTCATAAGCCATTCCCTTGGTAATCGCTATTGCTTTACCGCCTTCTAAGGGCATACTATAAATATCTCCCATTAAATCAAACAAAATAGTTTTTCCATCGGGGCTAATAGCTAAAGAGGTCCAAGTGCCTTCGCTTGTTTTCATAGCAATGGCGCGTGTTGCTTTTAGGGGCATACCTTTATAGCTTGTAAAATTAGTGCTGTCTTTTACAGCATTTGTTTTTGGTTGTGCATAGCTGTTGGTTAAACCAAACATCATTAAAAGCATCCAACTCAAAACGCAGGTAATTGTATATTTTCTCATTGGTAATTTTTTTGAAAGTTAGCTAAATAGGTGAAAAAATGGACGCCAAATTTGCCTTTGAATTGCCGTTTATCAATAAATACTGTTTTTTATATAAAAACCAAGCAAAATAGACCTAAAATTGGCCTATTTACGAATGTAATCGTATATTTATAAATATGTTAAAAACCAGTATACTAAGGCTTCTTATTCTAAATGGCTTATTATTAATAAGTTATGTATCCATGGCTCAAAATATTCAAATTGAGGGTACAATTATGGATAGTTCAGCTAAAAGAGCCCTGCCTTATGCTACTATTTCTTTAGTACGCTCAAAGGACTCCTCTTTAGTCAGTTTTACTAGAAGTAATGAGGATGGTTTTTTCACTATTAAAAATGTACCCGCTGGAAAATATTTGTTATCTATTTCTTATGTAGGCTATCAACAACAATGGTTTGCTTTTAAAACAGGAACTACTTCTGTATTGAATCTCAATAATATTTATTTAGAAGATGCTAGTAAAATGACAACCGTTACCGTTACTGCACGCAGGCCTCCAGTAGTTATTAATGGCGACTCTATAGAATTCAATGCAGAAAATTTTAAAACACCACCCAATGCAGTGGTAGAAGATTTATTGAGAAAAATGCCAGGTATTGAAGTGGATAAATCGGGTGGTATTATAGTGAACGGAAAAACGGTGACCAAGGTATTTGTGAATGGAAAAGAATTTTTTACAGGAGATCCTAAAATGGCCACTAGGAATTTACCCGCAGATGCCATTGATAAAATACAAGTGTATGATCGTAAATCGGATCAAGCCATGTTCACAGGCATTGATGATGGAACGGAAGAGACAGCGATAAATTTAAAAGTAAAAAAAGATCGAAACCAATCCAATTTTGGAAAATTAACAGGAGGTGCAGGCACACCAAGTAGGTTTGATGCACAAGGCAATTGGAATAGATTAAATAACGACGAACAATACTCCTTAATAGGAACGGCTAATAATACCAATAGGCAAGGGTTTTCGAGTAGAGACTTTTCTAATTTCTCTGGCGGTGGTGGTGGAAGACCAGGTGGTGGCGGGGGTATAACGCTTTCTTTTGGTGGCGGTGGTGGAACCGACAACAATGCACAAGGGGTGGCAACTACGTTTTCTGGTGGCGGTAATTATTCTAATTTATTTAATAATAAGAAAACAAATTTCAATGCTAATTTTTCATTGAATGATGTGGAGCGTAATAATAATAGTAATTCATTTACACAAAATTTAACGCCAGGTAATTTATTTAACAGAAGCTCCAATTCAAGATCTGTTACTAGAAATCAACAACAAAGTTATGGTAGCACCATTGACCAAACAGTTTCAGAAACTTTCTCTTATAAGTTTACACCTAGTATAGGTAGGCAAAATGGGACTTCTGAGTCTTATGATACCACTGAAACTTTTTTACCAGATGCTTTTAAAACTAAAACCAATGCGACACGTTCTGCTTCAACTAGTGTAACAGATGCAAGCAATGCAGCTAGTAATTTATTATTAAGAAAAAAGTTTGCCAAAAAGGGTCGTACCATTTCTTCTACCATTACCAATAGTTATAATGAGTCTAACGCCAAAGGAACTCAATTTACCGATCAATTTATTTACGGCAGTGGTGGCGTTTTATTAAAAGACTCCATCTTGGACCAACAAAATATTAGAAAAGGCAATACCCTTTCCTATTCAGCTAATGTAGTATATACCGAGCCCTTGGGTAAAAAATCTTTACTTGAATTCAATACTTATTTAAGCCAAAGTATTGGCAAGACAAGTAGAAAGGTATATGATAAAAATACAGGTACGGATGCCTATGATCAATTAAATACAAGGCTTACCAATGAATTTAATAGTGAGTATACCTATACTGGTGGGGGTTTTAATTTTAGAACCAATCAAAAAAAGTATAATTTCTCTACAGGGTTTAGTTTGCAAAATGCGAAATTAGTTGGAGAGAATATTAGTGCGAATACAAAATTGAATCAAAGCTTTAAGGACATCTTACCAACCGCTACGTATCAATACAATTTTTCTCAAACGAAGAACTTGAATATTAATTACCGTACTTCTACCAATCAACCTTCTTTAACACAGTTACAACCCGTATTAGATCAAAGCAATATCAATAGACAAACTATTGGTAATCCCGATTTGAAAAGAAGTTATGTACATAATTTAAATATGCGTTTCTTCTCTTCTAAAATTATATCTGGCCGTAATTTCTTTGCTAACTTAAATGCGGCTGCTACTAATAATTCTATAGTGAACTATGATAGTGTCTTACCCACTAGAGTTATTTTATCAAGGCCTGTGAACGTGAATGGCGCTTACCGCGTGAATGGTAGTGTAAACTATGGTTTTGGATTAAAGAAATTATATTCAAGAATGAATTTTGGAATAAATGGAGGCATGAGTAATAATATATCTTATGCAAACGCTTTATTAAATACCATTGTAACTAAATCATTAGGGCCCTCTGTATCTTACAACTTCCAATTGGATGAAGTTATTGATATCGATTTTTCTACTAGATATTCTTATAGCAAAACCAATAATGCCATTAACGCAGGTTTAAATACCAACTTTTTAACAAAGGTATTTAGTGCAGAGATGAATAATTACCTGCCTAAAAACTTTTTACTCAATCAAAGCTTTACCTATACAATTAATTCTGGAAGAGCAGCCGGGTTTAATACTTCTATCCCTATTTGGAATGCTAGCTTCTCTAAGTTTTTTATGAAGAATAAAAAAGCGGAATTAAGAGTGAGCGCCTTTGATTTATTGAATAAAAATGCAGGCATTAGCCGAAACGTATCGCAGAACCAAATCGTTGACCAACAGTACAATGTAATTAACCAGTACTTCTTAGTAAGCTTCATCTATAGTTTACAAAAGTCGGGCTTAGGCGGCGGCGGTCCTAGAAATGTGATGATTCGTATGAATTAATTATCTTTAGTAAATCTTTATTAAAATACAATTTTTAAAATAAACAATATGCGTAAAATATTCTTAGCACTTACAGTAATGCTAGTATCCATTACCAATTCTTTTGCTCAAGTAAAAGAAGGCAAGCTCATTTTTGAAAGAAAAGTGAACATGCACAAAATGATTACTGATCCTGAAATGAGGGCTCGTATTCCTGAGTTTAGAACAGATAAGTTTGAACTTTTATTTAACGAGCAAGCAAGTATGTTTAAAACCATACCAGAAGAAGAAGCGCCAGACCCATTCGCTAATAGCGGCGGTGGTGGTGGAGGGGGTGCTCGTTTTGCTTTTAGAATGCCTGAAACAGCTACCTATACAGATATCCCCAATCAGATGCAATATGAAGCTCGCTCCTTATTTGAAAAGGATTTTTTAATTGTAGATTCCTTAAAGCCGAATAACTGGAAATTATCGGAAGAAACTAAAACCATTGCAAAGTTTGTTTGTAAAAAAGCAACTACTATGATTGTCCCACAACAAATGAATATGCGTTTTGGTGGTGGAAGAAATAGAAATAACCAAGATACAACAACCCCTGTAAAACCAAAAGAAATTGAATTAGTGGTTTGGTATACAGAATCTATTGCTGTATCTGTTGGGCCTGATGCTTATGCGGGTTTACCAGGCGCAATTTTAGAAGTAGATAGTGATAATGGCGGTAATATTATTACTGCGACTGAGTTTACAGCTAAATATGCTGCTAAAGAATTAAAGCAACCTACTAAAGGAGATAAAATGAACCGTGCACAATTTGCAGAGAGTATGAAAAAAATTATGGAAGACATGCAAAGAGGCGGTGGAATGGGAGGTATGAGAGTTAGATTTAATCAATAATTTTTTTAATTTATTATATACCATTTCCAACCAATGGTAATGGCCCTGGGTTCACCTAAATAATAAGAGTAGGCACTGCTTCCTTTTACACTAAAGTTTTTGGTAGCCATGGTCGAATAATAAGTATTGGTAAGGTTTAATACATTCAACCAAATTTCCGATTTCTTGAATTGAAGTCCGAACCTGGCATTCAATAAATTAAAACCAGGGTAACGAGTGGCATTGGTTTCATCCATATAATAAGCCGACTGGTATATCCATTCAAGCGAACTGCGTATTAGTTTAGTAGGCTTCCAGTTGAAAGATAAATTATTGAATAAGTTGGGGGCCGCATTCATTTGTTTACCACTTACATCTACACCTTTAATACTGGTATTTAAATATTTATGACGTGTATTAGAACCATTAAGGCTAATATCCATAGAAGGTGCTAATTGATAGCGTACCTGATATTCAATACCCATATGGCTTGTAGCACCCGAGTTTTGATTTAAGTTGACGCCATCGGTTTGCCTTACTGAAATAATTTCGTTCTTACCTTGTAAAGAATAAATAGAAACTTCAGCGCTTATTTTTTTATATTGATACCAACCGCCTAATTCCATATTGGAAAAATTCTGAGGTAATAAATAAGGCACTCTAATGGCATTGTATATCTCGGTTATCTGAGGAGGCACAAAACCCTTACTATAATTTACATAACCACCCCACCACCTTTGGTTATAAGTAAGTCCTAATTTAGGTGTGAACTGCGTAAAATTATTTTTGGCAGAAGGCGTTCCAATGGGAAGTAGGTTGTTAAAAAGGTATTCAAAATTATCGTAGCGCATGGTCATGTTCAAGCGAATAGCTTTATTCAAATTGGCGATATAATTAAAGTAAATGGCTTTATTACTAATTTGAGTATTGTAATTGGTAATAAGTGAATCCTTACTAGGGTAAGTATATTTTGTGAATTTGCCAATGCTGGTATCTTTTATAATATCTATATAGTTTGCTATTAAATTTTGATTGGTTATATCCCAGTAGCCACCTAACATTATTTTACTACTAAGAACTGGAATGCTCCATACATGTTGAAGGTCCAGTACATAGGCATCAAAATGGTTACTATTTACCTGGCCTTTAAATTTGGTGGCGTTAGCAGTTGAAGCTATTAAATAGGCAGGATTTTGGTCCATGGTATTGTTTCGATACATGAAATTGAAGGTCGTATTTGAATGCGTATTCCAGTTGTAGTCTAGGTTTTGACGAAACCTTAAGGCATCAATTTTTCTAAAGGTGAAGCTTTGCTGTGAGCCAAAATTTTTCTGAAAAAATTTAATACTATCTAAGGAGCCTGTCATTTGTGTATAGTAATTAATGTATTGAAGGTTTTGGTATCCCTTTAATTTATTGCTTACCCTAAAATTTCTTTTTACACTCAAGGCTTTTTTATTAAAATCGCTGTACTCGGTAATACCATTTTTTTGATCCGTCCAAGCACCACTAATTATCCAGCCACCTGTTTTGGTGGGAGCGCCCCAGCTCAAATCCAATTTTTTAAAACCTGTATTCGTTATTTGAGTACTTATAAAAGCATTGGCTTTACTAGGAACGGGGGTAGTTAATATATTCACCACGCCTCCGATGGCTTCAGCACCATAGAGGGCCGAGGCAGGGCCTTTAATAATTTCAATACTATTAATATTACTACTATTCATTTCAATTAGGGCATTGCTACTAAATAAGCCACTGGTTCTAATGGGCATGCCATCTTCTAAATATAAATAAAGACCCTTTAAGGAAATAGGTTGTCTAATGGACATCATATGTTGTTCATTACCAATGCTAGGCATATAGACACCACTTACTTTATTCAATAGAAAATCAATTCTTTGTGCTTTCGCTTCATCAACAGTTTTTGGAGATAGTATGGAAATGGCTACAGGCGATTCTATTCTTTTTTCTTTCAACTTATTGGCAGACACCACAATAGTGGTCAATTGGGTATAGCTTGTATCTTGTCCAGATGCAGTGGCCACACCAAAAACTAAAATTCCCAACATAAATTTTCTTAAAAAAACCATATTTGCAAATTTAGTAGTTAATTTAGTTATTCAGTTTTTCGTTGAACCTATTTTATCATAATTCAAATTTATCCGATGCGTAAAATCCTATTCCTACTCACATTACTTTTATTGGTAGGCGCCCCTTTTATAACCGCTACTGCCCAAGTGAAAACGGTACGAGCGCAAGCAAGTATTGTCAACGAATTATTAGCAGATCGTTTTAATAATTTACTACCCACTTTAATGGATCGTGCCAATATGGATTGCTGGGTAATTATAACAAGAGAGTATAATGAAGACCCTATTTTAAGAACTATGCTACCAGCGGAGTGGATAGCAGCGCGTCGTAGAACTATGCTAGTATTTTATAGAAACAAGGAAAAAAATACGGTTGAAAAGTACGCAGTGGCTAGGTATGCAGTGGGTACAGAAATTGCTGCCGCTTGGGATGTAGCCGCTTTTCCAAATCAATGGGATGCACTTACAGCTTTATTAAGAAAGCTAAACCCAAATAAAATTGGCATTAATACATCGGCCGATTATGGACATGCCGATGGCTTAGATCATACAGAGTATCTAGAATTTATGCAAAGCTTAAGTGCAACTGAGCAAGCAAAAATAGTTTCAGCAGAACCTTTAGGGGTGAGTTGGTTAGAAACTAGAACAGAAAAAGAAATGCAATTGTATCCAAGCTTATTAGAAATTACGCATGCTATTATTAAGGAAGGTTTTAGTAATAAAGTGATAAAGCCTAATGTAACCACTACGCAGGACTTAGTTTGGTGGTTTAGACAAAAATTAAGCGACAATGGCCTTATAACATGGTTTCATCCTTCCATAGAAATTCAAAGAAGGGTAAGTAATGAAAAAGATGATGTGATTAGACCAGGCGATTTTTTACATGTAGATTTTGGCATTACTTATTTAAGATTAAATTCAGATGTACAAGAGCATGCCTATGTTTTACTGCCTACAGAAAAAGATGTACCTGCTGTATTAGAAGCTGCATTTACGAAAACAAATCAATTACAAGATTTTCTAACCAATGAATTTGCGATGGGTAAATCGGGTAATGAAATTTTAAAGCAAGCATTAACCAAGGCCAAGGCTGCAGGTATTAATCCAAGTATATACACGCATCCTATTGGATTTCATGGCCACGCAGCGGGCACTACTATTGGCATGTGGGATTTCCAAAATGGTGTTCCTGGTTCTGGCGATTACACCATGAAAGCCAATACTTGTTATTCTATTGAATTAAATGCAACGCATACATTAGCAGGTTGGGACAAGCCAGTGAAAGTAGCACTAGAACAGAATGGCTATTTTAGTGGAACGCGATTTGACTATATTGATGGAAGGCAAACTAAAATTTATGCTATACAATCAAAATAATTCTACTTATTATAATTATAAAAAAAGCCCCGATTTGTCGGGGCTTTTTTGTAGTAATATTTTAAAAAAAGTATAAAAATTATTATTACTCTTTCTAATTATTATCAATATTTATTTAGTAAAATAATGAACTATAAAATAGGTAACAGCTGCTAATACGCCACTTACAGGAATGGTTAAAACCCATGCCCATAATAAGTTGGTGGTTACACCCCATCTTACAGCACTTAAACGTTTAGTAGCACCTACTCCAATAATAGAGCCTGTAATAGTATGTGTAGTTGAAACGGGTATACCCATTTGACCTGTAAAAAATAAAGTAAATGCACCCGCTGTTTCAGCAGCTACTCCTTCAAGTGGAGTTACCTTGGTAATTTTAGATCCCATTGTTTTTATAATTTTCCAACCACCACTCATGGTACCTAAGCCAATAGCTAAATAACAAGATACTGGAACCCAATCTGGTAGTTGACTAAAATCTTGCATACTTCCATTGGCAATTAGTGCAGCGCCAATAATACCCATTACTTTTTGAGCATCATTACCACCATGTCCAATACTAAAAGCAGCAGAGCTAAACAATTGCAACTTTTTAAACATATAAGCTACGGTACGAGCTGTAGGCGTTTTTATTTTCTCTACATACAGATAAATGATCATAAATAAGATAGAAGCACCAATGATGCCGTATACAATTACTGAATTATCTGCTTTGTCAATTTCACTTCCAAAAGTTTTTTCAATATCAAATTTGGTCATTTTAGCTTTTACCTTTTCTATATTTTTATCGGCAATAGGGTAAATACTATTTACAATTGTTAAAGCTGAATCCAGGCTAATATTACCTTCTAAGTATAATTTTAAAGGCTCTTTATATTCTTCAGTTTTATCTTTTGCAATATTGTATTCTGCTTTAGCTGAATTATCTTCTGCCGATTTTGCTTCTATTACTAAAAAGTCATTTGCATTTCTTACAGCATCTTTCAATTTACTAACTGCCACACTTTTTAGCCAGCCGCTGTCTTTAGCTATAGAGGCAATTTTATCTGCTGAAGAATTATCGAAATCAGACAAATAGGGTACTAAAAGATTATAAGATGCATTTGCCTTTTTTAATTTCTCTTCATTTAATTGAAGTTCAGCCATTAAGCCGGCATCGCCTTGTTTATTTTTAAGGTCGCCTTTAATAGTGGCAATTTCTTTTTGGTATTTATCTATGCTATAAAACTTTTGAACGTTTTCTTTAATTTTAGTGTCCTCAAACATGTCAAACATTATTACGGTACCAGCTGTGGCAATAATTATAATGGCAAACCTCCACCATAAATTACGCATAATGGTTACGACGGATATAAAAATAGATATAATGATACCAATAATAGGCGCTAAGAATATAAATAAAACTGTTTTTATGATAGTATCGCTGTCTACTATTTTAGCCCAAGAATAATCAATGCCTTTTAACATTAAGGCATGTGCAATAGCAGCACCTGCAAAACCTCCTATAAGTGTATGAGAAGAAGAAGAAGGAATACCATACCACCAAGTAAGTAAGTTCCAGAAAATGGCAGCTATTAAACCTGAAAAAATAACGGGCAAAGTAATAAAGTCCTTGTAGACGGTTTTACTAATGGAGTTGGCTACTGCGTGGTCTTTAAAAATCCAGAAGGCTACTGAATTGAATAAGGCTGCCCATAATAC